>NZ_JBIWNZ010000029.1:113419-115674 GCF_044767505.1 Kitasatospora sp. NPDC101235 | reverse complement strand
CAGTTGCGCTCGCGTCACACACCACGGTCTACCGGATCAGGACCCGCCGCGAAGGTGAATCACACAGATTGATCACGACCGAATACGTGCCCTAGGCGGCACCGCCGTCGGAACGGGGCTGAACGCCCCGGAGGGCTTCAGCCGTGACGTCGCAGCACAGATCGCCGAATTGACCGGCAAGCCGTTCGTCACGGCGGAGAACAAGTTCATGGCGCAGGGGTCACTGGACCCGATGGTGCGGGCGCACGCGGCGCTGCGCGGTCTGGCCGTGGCCTTGATGAAGATCGCCAACGACATGCGGTGGTTGGCCTCGGGTCCGCGCACCGGGTTCGCCGAATTGCTGCTGCCCCAGAACGAACCCGGCTCCTCGATCATGCCCGGCAAAGTCAACCCGACCCAGTGCGAAGCGATGGTGATGATCGCAATCCAGGTGCTCGGCAACGACTCCGCGGTGGCCTTCGCCGGCAGTCAGGGAAACTTCGAGCTGAACGCCATGCGTCCAGTGATCATCAACAACTTCCTGCACTCCGCGCGCATCCTCGCCGACGGGATGGAGAAGTTCCGGACGTTCTCCGTCAACGGCACCCAGCTCAACCGGGCGAAAATAGCGCAGTACGTGAACGAGAGCCTGATGCTGGTCACGGCGCTGAGCCCCGTCATCGGCTACCAGAACGCCGCTCACATCGCCGAATCCGCGCTGGCCAACGACCAGACACTCAAAGATGCCGCCATAGCAAGCGGTCACGTCGACGAGGAGACGTTCGACTCAGTTGTCGATCCGATCTCCATGGTCGGCCACGGCGTTTCGGGCGCCTGAAGCGCGGCTCCGGCCGTGGTGGAGGCGACCCGGCCGGGAGAGGAGAACGGTGATCGGAAGCAGGGAGCCGTACCTGGCTGGGCGCCAACCGACGAAGGTGCTGTTGTCGTGCATATCGACGAGCAGGCCGACGTGGATGGCGAGGACGCCGACTCGGTCGCCTGCGGCGGCTACCGCCGGGTCGGCTTCAGTAGGGTCGGGGACTGGCGCGGTGGCGTGATGCCCCGTTTCCAGTCCCCGCCGCTTCAAACCGTGCATGCAGTTCTCCCGCACACGGCTTTCCGACATCGTTCACCGGCTGGCATGCGCCGTCGCCCCGCGCACGTTCCCGGTCAGGCGGTAGACCCCGAGCCGACTGATCCACGCGTAGGTGTAACGGGTGGTCCAGTTCCGGCCCCGCAGGCCGTGTTTCCGGCTGGCGAAGATCGCCAGCCGCTCGTGGACGTAGCCGTCGACCGCGTTGAACTTCCGCCCGGAGTTGCCGTTGCGAAAATACGCTGCCCAGCCCCGCAAGACCGGGTTGAGGTCGGCGACCACGGCGGCCACCGGCCTTTCGGACCGGGACCTGGAGGTCGCCGCGCGGATCTTCTCCCGCAGCACCCCCAACGCCCGCGCCGAGGGCTCTGGGGTGAATTCGATCGGTCGGTCGAAGAAAAAGTCCCGGCCCTTTTCGGCGGCCGGGACTGGCCCTTTTCGGCGACACATACGCCGGTGGAGGGGTCAGATCCCTTCCACGTCCATCCACGCGATGTCGTTCAGCTCGACATCGAGACCGCTGGCGCGGTGTCCGTTGTCCTTGAAGTAGTGCTCGCGCAGGCACTCGGCGAGGATCCGCTCCTGCTCGGCCTGGCTGGCTCCGGCGTCCCGGGCCTCGTAGAGGCGGCGGGCGACGGAGCCGGGCATCTTCTGAGTGATCGTGCGGGGGCGGGGGTCGTCGGTGGAGCCGCCGGCCGCGCTGTAGCCGAAGGTCGCCTGGATATGGAGCATGAAGCCGTTCTTCTCGGCATCGCGGCGTACCCGCCGCTTCACCCGCGGCTGCCAGGCGGCGCGGACTTGGTCTCGATGGCCTTGGCTGCGGCCGGTTTCGGGGTGCCCTGGCCCTTGAACCAACGCTGCACAGTGCGCTGGGAAACGCCGAGGTCCGCGGCCAGTGCCTTGGTCGAACCCTTGGCACCCTTGAGCAGGAACCGCATCCGGGCCCGGACGGACTGCGGGATCGGACGGGTGCGCTCGGCACGCTCCAGGCCCTCGTCGATCTCCCGGCTCACACGTTCTCCTTCCCGGCCGCCCAGGTCGGCGGCCACTGCTGCTGGTCATAGGTGGGCGGCCCCCCCCCGGGGGGGGGGGGGGCCCCCGGGGCGAAAAGTCACCGGGGTCGACGCCGCCCGCCCTCAATTGGGGGCCCCGGGTCGCCGCCGCGGCCCCCACCGGGCTCTCC
>NZ_JBIWNZ010000029.1:0-113409 GCF_044767505.1 Kitasatospora sp. NPDC101235 | reverse complement strand
CCGGGCGCCCCCCCCCCCCCCCCGGGCCCCCCCCCCCCCCCCCCGGGGGGGGCGCCCCGGGGGGGGGGGGGGGGGGGGGCGCCCCCCGGGGGGGGGGGGGCGGCCCGCCGGGGACTACTCGTCAGCGGAGACGACGCCGCCAGCCTTCATGTGGCGGCCCGGGTTCGCCTCGGCGAGCAGCTCGGTGATCTCGGCCATCGGCCGGGAGCCCTCGAACTTCACTATCCCGGGGCTGATGCCCAGGCGCAGGGCCAGACCGGACCGGTGGGCAAGGCCGCGATTCTGTACCCGCCACGGGACAAATGCGTTACCCGCTTTGGTAACGCGAAGGGGCCCGCCAGGTAGTTGGCGGCCTATGCGCGTGGGTGAGGCGCCCGGCGCTACAGCGGGTCGGGGCCGCAGGTTGCGCAGCGCTGGGTCTGCACACCGCGACGCCGGAGCTCGTCCGCGCTGTAGAGCTCGGGCAGGGTGGTCCAGTCGGCCATCCTGCCAGTGGCTTCGAGGAGTTCTTCGAACTCGGCAAGGCGGTCGTCGGCGTTCCCGAGGGTGGGACAGTCCCACCGGTGCAGGCGACGCTCGGTACGGGCATAGGTGCGGCCGGCGGCGAGACCGGCCTTCCAGCGCCCAACGTCCTGGTGGGCACGGGCCCGGGCGGCGTAGCGCAACCGGCAACGCTGGCAGCGCCCGAGAGAGCCGTCGTAGCAGGAGCAGGCCGAGCAGTCCGCGCAGGGGACGCACGGGTGGACGGCTGGCGGGTCCGCAGGTTCGACGGCGAGAGCAGCGTCGACGCGCTCACGGCGCAGCACCTCCCGGAGCCGGCTCTCCTTGGATTCGCCGCGGCAGTGGTTGCCGTCCACGCATCCCTTGCCGCCACAGCCGTGCGGGTCGCGGAATCGGATGGCACGTTCTCCGAGATTGGCGAGCAGCCACCGGGCTCGGTTGGCGTCCAGTTGGCCGGCTGCGACCCGGTCCAGGATCTCCAGGACGGCAGGCACTTCGACGAAGGCGCCCCAGCCCGGCTGGTGCTCACGCTCGGGAGGCCAGTCGTCGTGGAAGCCGCCGTAGAGCAGCCGGATGTTGTCGATCGGCTGGCCGTTGATGTCCAGGTCTGCGTGCACTACGACTCCTTGCCGGGCGGTGCTGTGAGGCCGGACGGCTACGGTTCGAGGTTGGCCAGGGCGGCGCGGGTCGCTTCGGCGAGCTTGAGGGGGTGCGACGCAACCAGGGAGTAGTCCCCCACCAGCACGTACGCGGCGGGCTCGGCCGGGTAGTCGTCGAGGAACCACTCCCCGTCGTAGAAGCCCAGCCGCCAGGGCTTTCCGTTGTGCCGGAGCTGGAGGAAGCCCTGGTGCTCGGGGTGGCCGGCTTCCTCGTGGATCTCGATGGCGCTGCCCGGGGCCACGAGGTCGGTGAGGTGAGCGGCGGCCTGGTGGAGCGCTTCGGCGAAGGTCCTGGGCATCGGACGGCACGCCGGCACCGAGGACAGCTTGGTGAACAGCCGGTCGGCCGCCTGCGGGGAGGGCTTCAGCTTGAACAGGTCTGCGGCGATGGCCAACGGCGCGTCCGGGTCGTCGTACGCCCGGTCGAGGTCGGCGATGTCGCCGCGGTCCTCCATGGCGGCGAGCACGTCGAGGAGCCGGCTCTTCGCCCGAGCAATGTGATCCTCGATCGAGACGAGGGCTGCGGCGACGGCTCCCGCCTGCTCGGGGGTGTGGAGGGACCAAGGGGAGGTCAATGCCTTGGCCAGCGCATCGGCACTGGTCACAGCCGAGGCCGCGAGCCAGGCCGTGGCTTCCGGGCCCGCCGAGGCGGCGGCCACATCATCGACCCGGCAACCGTTGAACGCCTCGCCCAGGTCCTCCAGCAGCGGCAACCAGGCCGCTCCCGTCGTGGTGTCGCTCACGCGACGCTCCTCTCCCTCATTCGTTGCTGGTTCTCCGGCCGGGCCCTGCGCAACCCTCAGCCCGTAGAGCACCTTCTACAGAGTGATCAACGACCCGGCCAGCTATCCGGACGCGGGCCGGGGCGTTGAACACCCTGAGGCCCACCCAGGGACCTTCGCGCTCGGAGTACGGCCGGGTCAGCGGCCGACGGTAACCGTTGCGGCAGCCGCGGCCTGCTTGGTGAGGGTGTAGGCGCGACGGTCGCCGTTGCACGCTGCCGGGACGATTGTCCCGTCCCGCTTTGGGTTGTCGGCGGGGGGTGTCGCTGACCTGCGGATAGGCAAGGCGGGTGGGACACGACCGTGGTTGGTGTCCCGGAAGATGTTGCCCTCCATGGCGCTTTGAGCGAGGTTGTCCCGTTCTAGGTTGTCTGCGGGGCGCGAACTGCGGGGGTGGGGCTGGGGCGGGCAGCCTCTTGCCGGACCGGGAGCTGGCGAACCCTCAAACCGCCCCGGAGAGGGAACATGGGCTGGGCCGCCAATGCCTCAGCTCGGTGGAGGGCTACTGGTACCAGTCGTCTCCGCCATCGGTGAGTGAGCGTCCGAGGTAGTCCCGGAGGTCGCGGGCAACCCAGCGGCGGCTGTCGGTCTCGTGCTCCCAGACGAAGATGTCCGGCCTCCGTGGCGTCTGCACGAAAGCGAACTGGTCGCCGCCGCCGTTGTCTCCGAAGAACAGGAGCGCGTCGAACGGCATGTACAGCTGGGCGAAGGAACTGTCCGAGCGGAAGTAGAGGTTCTGCTCGACGATCTGCTCGATGGTCCAGACCGTGTCCACGCTGGTCTGCCCGACGATCCCGTTGCTCTCAAGCAGAAGCTGCTTGAGCCCGACCGGCAGCTCTTCCCCGAGCTTCCGCTCCGCCTCGACCAGGACCGACTCGTCGGTGGGCTCCCTGAAACCGGCGTCGGGGAACACGCACGGGCTACTTGTCTCCACATGATCCGGAAGCGTAGTCATCCCGGCCGACAAGCTCACGCGGGACGAACTGCGCTCAGCAACAACACGGTGTGGGACGCCACCCCTGGCTTCGTCACCGGAACGACAACCGCGGCTGGGACGAGCTGCGAAGCGGACAAGACGCGCTGGGACACTGGCAACCTACGCCGGGACAGAACAGGCGGCCAGGTGGAGGGGTGGCTTGACTGGTGAGCTCGCATGTTCAGGTGTCCCGTATTCGCGGCTGAGCGCGGTCGAGGCTCACGGTGGGTGATCCGCGCAACCTAGCTGCACGCTGCTGATCTGGACGGTGCCGAGCTGGTGCTGATCAGCCTGATCGCCACCCAGGGTGAACGAACCGCGACCCCGTTGTGACTGAGCGGTGCAGTTGGCCCGCCTGGCCAACTGCACCGCTCAGACGGAGCCGAGGCTTCGTCAGCGGACCGCGTGGGTGATCCGTGGCCGGTCCAGGGGGTGAGGATCTAATTTCAAGTTGTGCGGTCAGGGGCCGCTGTTCCCCTCGAAGTCGCCCAAGTTGATAAAGCTCACCCGGTCCTCCCAGGCGTCCCACGTCACATGCTTCCGAGCGCCCCAGTAATAGGTCTCGTAGCTCATGAGGTCGCCATATGCCTCATTCTCGTGTATTCGATCAGGCGAGCCGAACGCAGTCAGGAACTCCTCGAACGAGGTCAAGTGCCCGAAGTGGGACAGATGCGGGCCGCTGATCGCGAAGCCGACCACTGCTCCAGCGCGCACTTTATAGTTGATCTTGTCCGCGCCGTAGAGGAATCCGTCCGACCGAAGAACGTCTTCGATGACCTCGTCCAGCGTCAGCCTCCGTCCATCAGCGTCGTAGTACTCGCTTTCGATGGTGGTCCCACCGCGGTACCGGGCGATGACGGAGGACAAGCCGCCCACAATACGCGGCCGCGGAATGACGGCGGCCGGCGCACCCAGGGCGATGCCGTTCACCTCGACACTGGCGAGGTCGAGGTTCGGCCGGGACAGCAGGTCCAGGTTTTCGAGGATCTCGATCATCGTCGGAGTCTAGCCTCGCGCTTTCACGGAGCGGGCTGTCCGACAGGTGATCAGAACAGCAGAAAGTGCCTCTGACCAGCGAGAATAAGGATTGTCTAGGCCCTTGTTCCCGCGTCCGTCGGAGGCACTTCCCAGGTGAGTAAGTCTATCGGGTCCTACCCTCGGGTCCTCGTCGAGGGCAGCGGCCGCGGTGTCGTCTCGCAGGCCGGGGCGGTCCTGTTGGTGGAGACGGTCCGCAGGAGCGGTCTGGCGGCTTCGATGTCCTCGGCGCTGGCCCCCTGGCGCAAGCCGCGGGCGGTCCACGACCCGGGCAAGATCCTGCTGGATGTGGCGCTGGCGGTCGCGTTGGGCGGAGACTGCCTGGCCGATGTCGCGGTACTGCGGACCGAACCGGAAGTGTTCGGGCCGGTTGCCTCCGACCCGACCGTTTCCCGGCTGGTCGACACGCTTGCCGCGGCCGGTCCCCGGGCGTTGGCCGCGATCCGCCGGGCACGGTCCGAGGGGAATGTCAGCGAGGAGGACCGTCCCAGCCAGGCAGATCACCGGGCTGGTGGTTCATAGTGCGCCACCAGGTAGGGGTGGAGGCGATCGACTCGCGTCGCACAGGCCGCGGCAGTCGTGAGCGAGGCGTTCGCCCGACGGTCGCCATCTCGTCGGCGGCGACCAGCACGGGCTCGTCGACCTTCGCGTATTTCAAGCTCTCTGACAGCGCCGGGTGTTGACGGTGGGGCCTATGGTCGCAGCGCGCCGGCGTCGCGGAGTAGGGCGGCGAGGTCGTCGGGGATCGGCATGGGGGTGGTCAGCCCGACCCGGGTGCGGCCGGTATTGCCGTCCGGGTAGTTCCCGGCCGCGGAACCGGGCGCGGCGACGACCAGGCGTACCACTTGGCCGAGCATCTCCCACACGTCGCGGTCGCGGAGGGCGAGGCGGAACATCACGCCGTGGGTGCGGGTGTGAGGCCACGGGTAGGGCTGGGACAGGATGTGGGCCCGCTCCACGGCCCTCCATCGCTGCGCCGTGGGTCCTGGGGTCAGGGCTGCGGCCATCTCGGCGTCGAACGCTTCGAGCAGGGCGGGTGGCATGGGAGTACGGCGGGACACTGCGGACCTCCAGTGGTTCAGGATTTCTTGGGTTGTGGAAGGGGGCGCGTATCAGTGCGGTGACAGACCTTCGCCGATGCCCCTGCCCGCTGGTGTCGTAGGGCTAGGCGGCTGGCTGCGGTGTCACCGGAGGCTTGTGGCATCCACAAGGGGGGCGGGGGTCAAGGGCCGGCGTGTCCGGGAGGGGCTGAGGCTCCAAGTGGCCGAGAGGCTTCCTGTGGGGGCGAGGCGAGTTCGGTGAGGGCGGGAGAACTGTTGGATCGGGTTCTCGCCGCCTGTGCCTCCGCTCAGGGCCGGGCGTTGGCGGACCGCGGGCTGCACCTGCCCGGGTTCTGGAGCGAGGGTCCCGGCCGGTGCCCGCTGCATGGCGATGATCGCCGCGCTCGGATGATGCCGGACCGTCCCAGGGTGGCTGGTTACGGCTGTGAACTCTCCGTTCCGGTCGGGACGTTGCTCAGGTGGCGCTGCCGGCTCAGGGTGTAGCAGGGAGACGCGAAGTCACCTCCTTGAGGCTCGGTGGGGCTTCCAGCGATGTGTGCGCCGGCTTCGGCGGCGTTGCCGCGCGGATCGAACCCGATCGCCCGTCCGGCCTCCAGGTCCCACCAGCGGCCGCGGTTGTCCGAGACCGCGTAGAAGGTGACGAACCCGTAGTCGGCGTCGAGCGCCGCACGGAAGGCCCGGGTGCAGTCGTCCGGGCTGAGCCAGGTGGCCAGCTTCCGCGGTGTCGAGGGGGCCGGTTCGAAACTGCCGATGCGCAGGCAGGCGACCTGGAGGCCGAACTTGTCCGCGTACAGGCGTCCGAGTGCCTCGACTGCCGCTTTGCTCACCCCGTAGAGCCCGTCCGGTCGCACCGGCAGGTCGGGGGTCACCGACTGGGTCGTGGGGTAGAAGCCGGTCGCGCGGTTGCTGCTCGCGTACACCATGCGGGGCACGCGGTTGATCCGGGCGGACTCCAGGACGTGGAACGAACCGGTGATGTTCACGTCCACGAGGTCGTGGAAGTCGGCCTCATCGGGGATTCCGCCGAGGTGAATGATCCCGTCCAGATCGGTAAGAACCTCTCTGAGCAGCGCGAATTCCCGCAGGTCCGCCCGGACCGCGCTCTCGTGCGGCGCGCAGTCGGGGATCTCGGCGGTGTCCAGGAGCAGTAGGTGCTCGAAGCGCTGTGCGAGCGCGCCGCGCAGGTGGCGCCCCACGTTGCCAGCCGCGCCAGTCATCGCCCAGCGTCCGTGCCGGGTCGGGGGGTGAAGGCGGGTCATGCCGGTCGTCCTCTCTCCGAGGGTGGGTGGGGACGCTGCTGCGCCCTCCGGGGGGCTCCGTGTGCCATCCGGGCCGGCGTCGTCCTCGACGCGTTCGGCTGTGTGATCAAGTGGTGGTCTTCTTGGGCCGCGGTCTGTCCGGGCAGCAGTGGATAGTGCCCTGGGCCACGGGGGTTGGTGTCGTCGGCGCAGACCCGGGCGACGCCGGCCTGACGGGGTCGAACGCCGCCGGCGGGGCGGTCCTGTCGGCTGTCCTTGCGGCGTGGGGCAGGTGAGGCGGGCTCTTGTGGACCCGCCCGGGGTGTGCGGCCTGCCGGCCGTACGCCTGTGGCCGCCAACCCGGCGTCAGTGCCGAGCCGTCGGCCGGTCGCGGGTCAGTGCGCGGGAGGCGGGGCCGCGTGCCTGTTCATCGGTGTCGCGGGGCTGGTCGGCGGCACCACGCTGCTCGCCGCCACGCCACTCCCCCACGCTCGACGCCCTGGCCTGCGACGGCGTCGTGCCACGACAGCCGCAGGCCGACGTGCCTCCGCAGCGGCTCGGTCCCGCGTGACGACCAGCGTTCGATGGCACACGCCCGGCCCTGGCCGGGACGGGACAGTGGGATGACCTGTCGCCGCGAAGGGGTGTTCTCATCAAAGGTTGGGCGGTGCCGGCGTCAGAAGGACACGGTCAGGGCCAGCGAGGCGACGGCGACGGCGAAGAAGAAACCGGGAAACGCGAGGTTGTAGAGAACACGGGCGCGCAGGTGGAAGACGAGCGCGCCCAGGTAGAGCAGGACGAGACCGCAGGCCGCGGCGGCGCCGAGGGGGCGCAGGGCATCGCTGAGACCGAGGAGGAGGCCTGCCGCACCGGCCAGCTTGAGGGCGCCCAGCCAGGGCAGCCAGGATCGGGGCACCCCCACCTCTGCCGAGTTGGCCAGCACGAAACGCGCTCCGGCGAGATCGGCGGCGGCGATACCGATGTCGATGGCAGCAGTGAACAGGGTGACAACGAGGAGTGCGACATGGGTACCGGTCATGCCTTCAGACTCCCCGGACGCCTCCGCACCGTCCAATACCTTCTTCTATAACCTGGTGGCATGGATGTGGACACTCGCCTGCTTCGGTACTTCGCCGCAGTGGCGGCGGAGGGCAGCCTGACCGGGGCGGCGCAGAAGCTGTTCGTCTCGCAGCCCGCGCTGACCAAGCAGATCCGGCGCTTGGAAGACGATCTCGGGGTACGGCTCTTCGTGCGTTCGCGGTCCGGGATGGCGCTGACCGAGGCCGGCCGGGAACTCGCAGCGCGGGTGCCCACGCTGCTGGACGGCTGGGACGAGGCGGTCCGGGCAACCGGCCGGGCGGCACGAGTGCTGCGCCTGGGCTTCCTGGACGCGGGCGCCTTGGGCGCCGCCCCCGAGGTCATCGCCGAGTTCCGCCAAGCGCAGCCGCAGTGGCGCGTGGAACTGCGCCAGTTCGACTGGTCGGACCCGACCGCCGGCCTGGCCCGGGGCGAGGTGGATGCGGCGGTGGTACGTCTGCCGTTTCCCGGGCAGGAGCGGCTGAACGTGCGGGAGTTGTTCGCTGAGGAGCGCGGGGTGCTGCTGCCGGCCCGGCATCCGCTGGCGAGCAGCAAGACGGTGGAGTTCCGGGAGCTGTGGGACGAGCCGTTCGTCGCGGCCGGAGCCGAGACCGGAGCCTGGAGAGAGCACTGGCTGGCAGCGGACGAACGGGAAGGACACTCCGTCCGGGTCGGTGCTGTCACCAGCCGGCCCGACGAATGGCTCGGAGCAGTGGCCGGCGGCTGCGTGGCACTGGCCCCGGCGTCGGCGGCCCGCTTCTACGCCCACCCGGACGTGGTGTTCCGTCCCGTCCGCGGCGTCTCACCCAGCCGAGTGGGGCTGGCCCGGCCCCGGGGGCGAACGCGCGAGGCTGCCCTGGACGAGCTCCTGGAGGCCATCGCGCGGCGGTTGAGCCGGAACTGCTGACGGAGGGTCCTCCCGGATGCCGAGGCCGCCGGCGGACGGCAAGCTGCTGAAGTTGCCCGCACCCCGTCGGCCGCCTTGCACCAACTCGCCGACGAATGGGACCCCGAGGCCCATGTGCAGGACCTGCTGCGCACCCTGATCACCCGCTCCCGCCTCACCGACGTCGACCTGTGGGCCCACCGCATCCCGGTACGCTCCGCCTCCCCTGCTGCGCCGCGCCGTCCGCGCCGCCGGCGCCACCGCCCTGCCCCAGGCCACCCGGCTCGGCGAGCTCCTGACGGGACTGATGCACCCAGTACCAGCAGCGCTTCCGTCCCGCCTGGCTGCCCGTCGCCCACCAGGCCACCCACCAGGCCAACACCGTCCGCGCCGCCGTCCCCCTGCGCCACCCGCGCCCCTGAACGCGGCCACCGCCCCGCGCGGCGCGGGGCGGTGGCCGCGTTCAGGGGGTTCCGAGGCCCGCGCTCAGCGCGGGTCCCGGCGCATGCACCAGGTGTAGGGGCCGCCCTCGAGCGGGACCTCGGCGCTGACCTCGAAGCCGAGGCGCCGGTAGAACGCGACGTTGGACTCGGTGGAGGTCTCCAGGAAGGCCGGGTACCCCGCCCGGGCGGCCGCCTCGATGCCGGGGGCCAGCACCGCGGCGCCGAGGCCCCGCCCCTGGGCTTCGGGGGCGACGCCGACCGTGTTGAGGAACCACACCGGCTCCTGCGGCCGGTGAGGCTCGACGACCTCCTCCGCGGCCTCGAAGGCGTCCGCGCGGTCCCCGGCGAGCTCGCCGAACAGCGGGCCGAGCTCGGCGAAGGCGGGCGAGGGGTCCTGCTCGGGGGTGGTCCAGGCGGCGACGGCGAGGCCCCCGTCGGCGACCCACGTGCGTCCGTACACCATGCCTATGCGGGTCAGGCACAGCTCCTGGAAACGCCGGATCCGCTCCTCGTGGCCGTCGGCGGCGAGCACGTACCGGGTGAAGGGATAGTCGGCAAAGGCCCGGGTGAGGGTGTCGACCGCGGTGGGGACATCGGCCTCGATGATCGGGCGGACGGCGATGAGGTCCTGACGCTGCGTCATGCTCTCTCCAAGCGGTTGGGTCGGTCGACGGATCCCGGCGCCGCCATGGTGCCGGTACGGCCGTAGGCGGCGAAGGGGCGGTGAGGTCCTTACGCTAACAGTCCTTACCGATGGCCCGGTACGGCTGGTTCCGGATCCCGCGCCCCGACATCCCGTACCGCGGCATCCCACACGGCAGCCGTCGCGAGCGCGGCGGCGGTGAACGCGACCCCGACCAGCAGGGAGCCGCTCAGGCCGCCACCACGGGCGGCGATCGCGCGGGATACCTGTGCGCCGCATCTGCCCGGCCCGCTCGCAGACGGGCAGCCGCAGGTCGGCAAGCGCGGTGAAGCTGGGGTTCAAGCGGACTCGCTCAGCTGCCCGGCCGCCTCGGTGACCGCGTCGGCGAGGCCTGGGAGCAGGAGTAGGCCGGGGCGAGCGCGTAGCCCATGGCGACCCGACCGACTGCGGTGTCCCAGCACAGCACGGCGAAGCGCCCGATCAGCTCAGCGCCCTGAAACGCCCGGGCCCCACCCAGGCGCGGGGCCGTGGTGAGCAAGCCCTGCGGCTCGGCACCCGGCTCGGACTGCGCGGCATTGTTGCGACCGAAGTTCACGAAGGTGTCCCCTCCTGGCAACGTCCGGCGGATCCGGGCCAGTCCCCAGCCCTACCCACCGGCCTTGGCGGTCAGCCATCCAGTGTGGAGCGCGGCGGCGCTCCGGGCGCCCCTTGTTCGCTACGGCCGGCGGGCGGTGCTGTCGGTATCGACTGCCATCGCGGTGACGCACCGCCATCTCGTGATCACTGAAACTCGGCGTGGAGGGCAGCAGGATGTCGTCGGAGGCCAAGGCCGCGTTCCCGGGCGGACGGTCCCGCGTCCGCGGGGGTGCTCCTTCGCGCGGCACCAGATTGGGAGCGTCCTGCCGTCGGTCGGCCGGCTTCGCACCCACACCGACCTCGGATCATCCGACCTGCGCCGAGTGTCCAGCGCACTCCAGCTGTCCCACGCGCGCTTGGAGTTCGGCGGGTAGGTACCAGCCTTCGATGGTGGGTGTCATGTAGAGGCGGGCCTTGAAGCCGAGGAGGAGCTGGCGGCGCCTTTCCTGGTCGGCTTGGGTCCAGGCGTCGGCGAAGGTCTGGCCGGTCTCGACTTCGACCCAGGCGGAGGGGCGTTGCGGGAGGGCGGCGAGGCGGCGGCGTTCGTCGACGAGGACTTCGAGAGCCTCGGAGTACTCCTCGTCACCGCCGGGGTAGTCGAACAGGTTGCGGCGTTTCTCCTCCCGGAGATCCTTCATGGCCTGGGTAACGTGGTTGAGCTGTTCGGTGTGGTCCTCGCCGGGGATGAACCTGCGCACCGTCATCGCCAGCCCGGCCAATCGCTCCACCAGGGCGGCGATCGCGGCGGTGACGCGCTCGCCTTGACGGACTGGCCCTTGCACGCGGGTTTGCCGGCCGTCTTCGCGCACCGGTAGTACTCGTCTCTACTGATCGTGAGGGGCCGGGGTCCGCCGTTCGGCCGGGCGTGCTGGTCGGCGCCCCAGGCCTTCGGAGCGGGGGACCGGAGGGCTTTCGAAGAGCGACCGCCGTGGGGGGGGGGGGGGGGGCGGGGGGCCCCCCCGGGGGCGGGGGGCGGGGGGGGGGGGGGGGGGGGGGGCGGGGGCGCCCCCCGCCGCGGGGGGGGCGGGGGGGGGGGGGGGGGCCGGCCGGCCGCGGGGGGGGGGCGGGGGGCGTGGTCTGCTTCGCGCCGGCGCCGCGCCCCCCCGGGGCCCGCCCCCCCCCCCCCCCCCCGGGGGGTCGACCGGGCGGGGGCGGCCTCGGAGCTGCTCCGGGGCCGCCCCCTGGCAGGGTCAGGTGACGGTGATGGTGGCGGGGTTGGCGAGCGGGGTGTAGCCGTCGTTGTGGAGGTACCAGGCCGTGTAGGTGCCGGCGGTGAACGGGCCGGTGGCCGGGATCGTGACGGTGCCGGCGGCGTCGGGCGCGTACTTCCAGGCGACGGCATCGCCGTTGCCCGGACCGGTGCCCGCGCGGTAGAGGCCGATCCAGTTCTTGGCGGCGAGGGTCGCGGCCGGGGTGGAGTACGAGAAGGTGAGGTCGGCCCCGGCGGCGACGGTCGGGGTGGTGGTGGTCAGGGTGGGCGTGGTGGCAGGGGTGGCCGGGCCGGCGGGGGCGGGCAGCGCGGGGGTGCCGGCGTCGAGGTTGTAGTAGGCGGTGACGCGGGCGGTGATGGTGTCGGTGTAGGGCACCAGGGTCGGGAAGCGGGTGGCGATCACGTCCTTGGTGGCGGTGGTCAGGGCGGCGGTGCTGCCGGTGGCCCGGATCAGGTGCGGTTCGAGCTGGCGCATCAGCTGGTAGTCGCTGGTGATGCCGAGCGAGCCGAGCGCCTGTGCGAGGGAGGGCGTGGTGGTGGCGGTGTCGAGGACGCGGCTGACGTAGGTGACGCGGTGAAGCACCCGCCAGCACGGGGGCTTGCTGACGTCCTGTCGGGTCTCGCGCAGGGCGCGCGCGGCGGCGCCGGTGTCGCGCTCCAGCCATTCGGGGTCGATGACCTTGCCGTAGAAGTCCTCGTAGTTGTCGGCGGAGCTGTCGAGGTAGAAGGTCATGAACCGGTAGGCGTCGACGCGGCCCGGCACCAGGACGGGGCTGCGGTCGGCGCCGAACACCGGCTTGCCGTTCTCCGACTTCTGCAAGTTGCGTCCGGGTTCGGCGGACACCTCCAGGCTGAAGGTGCGGGAGGCCTCCTTGGTCTTGCTGCGGGTGACGGCATACCCGCCACCCACCGTGACGCTGCCGCTGATCTCCACGCCGACCGAGCCGCCGTCGAACTTGAAGCCGCCGCCGACGGTGAGGCTGCCGCTGAGGCTGAAGTCGCCGGCGGTGACCTCCGTGACCTGGTCGGTGGTGGACGTCGTCTCGGTGAACAGCCCGCCGGCGGCGGTCCACACGTAGGTGTTGACCAGATGGCGGCGGGCGGCGTCCTTGGCGGCCTTGCGGGCCGTCGCGGGATCCGAGTCGGCGGCGCCCAGACCGGCTGCGCCGGAGTGGCCGAGCATCCCGCCCACGACGCGGGTGGCCTGGTCACGGACCGGGTTGGAACCGAAGGCGGCGGTGTAGCCGAGGGTCGAGACCGATTCGTAGAAGGTCTGGAGCTGCTGTTCCTCGCGCCGGATGCGTCGCTTGAGGGCGTAGGCCTCGCGAGGTCGGTAGTAGCTGTACTCGCCGCCGTCGCCCGCGGTCGGGAACGCGGGGTCCGCGAACGGCTGGAGGGCGCCGGACGTGCCCTTGGGGGCGTATCCGACGACGCCGTCGAGGGTGCCCTGCTTGGTGTACTTGGGGTTGATGGGGAAGGCGATGATGTTCCAGTCGCGGGGGATGTCGGCGTTGGGGACCATCCGGTAGGCGACCAGCACGCCGCTGTGCGCCAGGCGCAGCGCGTACACGTCGGCGGTGGCAGACTGCACGACGGCGAAGCCGGCGTTGGCGGGTACCCACCGACGTCCGGCGGCCGGGTTGACCTGCCCGCTGGCGGCGTCCTCCTCCCAGTTCCCGGTGAGGGCGACCTTGCTGGTGCGGGTGGTCCCGGTGCTCTGGGTGACCTGGACGTTGTTGGCCCAGCTGTTCGAGTGCTCGATCTTGCCGGACACGTAGAGGTCGCCGGTGAACTTCATGACGGGCGAGGAGGTGCCGATGCCGAGGGGGGCGGTGATGATCTGGCTCTCGAAGGTGAGCGAGCCGCCGATCTTCGCCTCGGCGGACGCGTTGAAGCTGCGCTTCTCGTCGTGGGAGAGGGAGTCGGAGACGGAGTCCGCCCGCACGAAGGACACCGAGGACTTCTCGGCGTAGTCGTCGGCCGTGCCCCACACCAGGTTCTCGGACGGCATGGGCGGCGCGCCTTCGAGGAAGCCGATCAGCTGCGGCTGGAACTGGGCCTGCCCGACCCAGGTGGTGGCCAGTTCGCCGATCTTGTATCCGGTGCGCAGGTACCAGCGGTTGTTGCGGACGTAGCCGTAGGCGCGCTTCATCACCCCGAACGGGTGGCCGTTGGCGTCGCTCTGGAGGTCGCCGTACTCGGAGGCGGTGGGTGTGGTGCCGATCAGGGTGTTGAAGGTGGTGGCGATGCCGGTCAGGGCGGAGCGGACTTCCGCGGTGTCGGCGGAGATCGGCGCGCTGGAGACCACGTTCCGCGGCGGGGTGGGCGAGGGGGTGAGGTCGTTGCGCCGGGGTCCGTGGTCCTTGGCGTTGGCGCCGGGGGTGGTGGAGGCGCCGTCGAAGGGGTAGTAGGCCACCAGGTCGTTCAGCTCGCCGTGCAGCCGGCCGAACATGTTGTCGAGGATCTGCTCCCGGGTGCGGCAGGTCCGCCAGACGCGGACCTCGTCGAGGGTGCCGGCGAACGCCTCGGTCAGCGCACCGCCGGTCCACCGGCCGCCGACCGCCGTCCGCGTCGGGTCGCCGGGCTGAGCGGGGGTCGGTGCGACCTCCGCCGTCTCCGGGACGCCGTTGACGTAGAAGGTTGCCTGGTTGCCCTTCGGGTCGGGGGTGCGCACCCGGCGGGCGCCGCCGAGCTTGGCCGGGTAGGTGTTGCACGCGTCGGCGGTGACCGGTCCCTCCTTCTCGGGGAAGTTCCACCAGGCGACCAGCCCGGGCGTGTCCGCGGCGATCGGTGCGCCGATCTGCTTGCCCTCCCGGGCGATCTTCCAGATCCGTACGTCCGTCAGGCAGCCGCGCAGCCGGTTCATGGCGCGGCCGTTACGGACCAGCCCGAGTTCGCAGCTCCCGTCGTTGCCGACGGGGACGGGGCCGTCGAAGGTGAACGTGCTGGACACCGTCATGGACGTCGCGTCGCCGACGTGGAACTGGATCGCGACGGCGCCCTTGGCGTCGGCGGGGTGCTTGCGGGTGACCGCGACGCGGGCGAAGGTGCCGGGTTTCAGGGTCAGCCCCGAGCGGTACTCCCGAACCCCCTGCCGGCCGTCGGCGGGTTCGAAGGCGAAGGCGACCTCGCCGTCGGCCCGTACGTACAGCGCGTACGGTACCGCGGAGTCCGCACGGCCTCCGCCGAGCACGCCCTTGCCGATCAGGCCGTGCACCGTGCCCAGGCGGTCGATCCGGACGCCGGCCTCGATCGTCAGGTCGGCGGTCAGGTCCAGCCCGTCCGGCCCGCCGGCGTCCAGGTGGCCGCCGTCCGTCGCCATCGCCCACTGCTGCTTGAACGCGAACGCGACGTGCGTCCAGTCGCCGTACGGGTTCGGGTCCTTGGTGGTGAAGGTCTGCGCGCCGACTCGTGCCACCGCGCGGTGCCCGACCAGGGGTGAGATCTTGCTCTGGTAGGTGCCGGTGAGCGTTCCGTCGTGCCCGTTGCCCGAGCGGTCGGTCAACAGGCCGTCGTCGAACTGCCAGTAGGCGAGCAGGCCCGACTCGTGACCGCGCAGCCGTCGCCACATGCCCGCCTTGATCTGTTCGGCGCTCCGCACGGTGTCCCAGACGCGGATGTCGTCGAAGCTGACAGCGGCCATGGCGATTCCGCTGAGCCGGGTCGGCTTCCCCGGATCGCTGTCGTAGCGCATCGGCAGTCCCGAGCCGTCCCAGCGGCCGTCGTACAGCTGCACCGGGTTCCCGTCGCAGTGCATCTGGAACTTGCCGGTGGCGCTCGTGTAGCCGAGCGTCCAGTGCTGCCAGGATCCGGTGAGCCGGTTGTCGGTCGAGGGAACGCTCACCACCGTGTAGCCGCGGACGGTGATCCCGAGCGTGCCGTCGGGCGTGAGTTCGAGGCCGAGGTCGCCGCTCGTGAACAGCCGCTGTGCCATGCCCGGGGACGTGCTCCCGAGGAGCCACATCTCGATGGTGAAGTCCCGTCCGCCCAGGGACAGCCGATCGCCGAAGTCGACCGTGTTGGAGGACAGCAGCTCGATGCCCTGGAACATCCGCGAACTGCGCAGGGACAGGCCGTAGGGGACGGCGGGCGCCGCGGCGTGCAGCACGCCGTGGTCCACCTGCTGGGAGTGGTCGGCGCCGGTGGCGGTGGGGTTGACCCAGGCCTCCAGCGTCAGACCGCGGTCCACGGCGAAGTCCGCGGTGTCCGAGGCGAGCAGGTACTGGCTGCTGCCGTCGAACGCCGGGGCGCGGCCCGGCGCGTGCCCGCGCCAGTGCGGCCCTACGCCGTCGCCCTGATCGGCCGCCGTCCCGTCCGGCACCGCCTCGGCGGCGTCGAAGCGGGAGACCGACACGATCTGCGAGCCGCGGGACAGGTCGACGCCGGCCACCGAGCACGTCGCGTCGGCGTAGTCGTAGAGCATCCTGGAGACGGCCGCGCCCACCGCGGAGGCCACCGCGCCGCCGGTCACCGTGAACGACTTGGCGCCGGCCGGGACGGCCGCGTCGACCTGCCGGACCCGGCCGTCCACCGACACCCGGCTGCCGGCGGCCAGCGCCTCGGCCAGCGGCACGGCGAGCTCGACCGTCCGGCCGCTCACGGACCGCACACTGCCCAGCGGCGTCCCGGGCGGGAGGTTGCCGTTCAGGACCGCGGCAAGGGACGCGGCCGCGCGCGGCACGCTCCGGAAGGTCTCGGTGCGCGGCCCGCAGGTGACCGTGACCACGCAGCGGTCCGCGACGGAGTCGGGGGCGACCACGACGGTGAAGTCCTTCAGCCGGGTGGCGGTGTCGCGGGCGACGAACTGCACCGTGCCGTTGCCGACCTTGGCGGAGCGAGTGGCCCGGGAGACCAGCGTCGCGTAGTAGACGCTGAAGAACTGCCCCGAGCCGCCCCGGAAGTACAGCACCAGGTCGCCGGTGGAGGAGTCCAGGAGGGACGGCGTCTCCTCGGTCCAGGCGAACGCGAGCAGGCCGCCGAACACCGTCAGGCCCTGCCGGTCGGTCGACACCAGTGGCATCTCCACCACGGTGTCCCCGCCGCCCGCGGTGCCGCCCGACAGCGTCGCCAGGGTGTCCTCGGCAGCGGCGAGGGCCGCCTGCCGGGCGCCCAGCCGCTGTTGGGCGGGCTGCGCGTCCTTGAGCGCCTGGGCCGTCCAGCTCATGTCGCGGAAATAGGTCCACACCTCGCCGCGGGCCCTCGCAGCGTTGTAGGCATCGATGTCGGTGAGGTACTGCGGGATCTTGGAGGCGATCAGGCGGTCGGCGTCCAGCGCGGCGCGTGCCGCGTCCACCCGCGCCGTCGCGGCGGCGATCGCGGCGTCGGCGCCGACCGCCTTCGGCCGGTCGCACCCGGCGAGGGTGACCACGGCCGGCACGGCCGCCAGGCGGCCTTCCCGGGTGAGGCCGAAGTCCACCGCCGCGACGTAGCTGCGGCCCGGGTCGCCGCCCGCCGGAGCCGGACCGGTGGTGCCGCAGGCCAGCAGGAGCCGGCTCTGGCGCTTCTCCTGGCTCGCCGTGCCTCCGTAGCCGGAGGTGGCGGGCTCCTGCTGGAAGTACATGGTGGCGGTGAGCCCGGTCTTCACCGCGCGGTCGGCGAAGGCGAACACGTCCCGGGCCAGCCCGGGGCCGTCACCGACCGGGGCGGAGGACTCGACCCATGCCACGCCGCCCAGCGCCGTGGCGTCGCGCCGGGCCCGGGTGTGGTCGCCGAGTGTCGTGCCGGTGCCCTCGTCGAACCGGTAGTAGGCGGACAGACCCGCCTCCACCCCGCTCAGCCGGCGGCCCCGGTCGCCGAACTCGGCCTCCTGGCGGGCGCGTTCCCAGACCCGCACCTCGTCGATGTCACCGGTGAAGCAGGACTGCGGGGCGCCCGAGACCAGCCTGGCGCCGACCACGGCGGCCGACCGCGCATCCGGCACGGCCGTCACCGCGGCACTGCCGGCCTTGACGCCGTCGACGTACAGCACGGCGGTCCGGCCGTCGAAGACGGCGGCCACATGGGTGTACGCGGAGAGCGGGAGCTGAACGCCGGAGACCACCCGTGTGCCCGCGATGTCGACGACCGGCTTGCGGTCCGCGTCCAGTTCCAGCGCGAACGTGGTGGAGGGCGAGGCGGCCTGCGACAGGATCGTGCCCGAGGCGGCCGTCGGCCGCACCCAGGCCTCCACCGTGCAGGCCGCGGAAGCGGCGCCGCCCGCCGGGGCGGCGGGCAGCCGCACGTAGCCCTGCTTCGCGGCGTCCAGCCGCAGCGCGGTGCCCGCGCGGTCGCTCGTGGCCGGCACCGGTATCAGGGGCCGCCTGGTGTACGGGCAGAGCCCGGGCCCGCGTTCGAGCACCGACGCGGCGTACTTCGGGTCGGGGCTGGTGTACAGCTCCGAACCGGCGACGTCGAACAGGCCGTTCTCGTCCTCGGCGCAGTTGTAGCCCTCGATCCGCCCGGTGTCCTTGTTCAGGGCGAACAGCTGCCACCGGGACCGCCCGGTGACGGCGGTGGGGAGCTGCAGCGCCGTGAACTCCCCGCTGCGCAGCGGCGCGACGAACGACAGCTTGGTGGTCGGCTCGTAGAACGCGACGCCCTCCATGTCCCGGGTGCCGAGGGTGTCGCTCTCCGACGCGCCGCGCGTCTTCGAGCGGGACCGCTGGTAGCGCACCTCCACCACGGGCTTCAGTACCGAACCCACCAGCACGAACCGGTCGCAGAGCAGCGAGCGGTCCACCACTGCGGCGGCGCTCGCCTTGGTGCCGGCCGCCGCCGCGGCGCGGTCCCCGGACACCACGCCGCCCGGGGCGTAGAACACCGCGTCCTGGTGCGCGGCCTCGACGGACTGCCGGAACAGCACGATGTGGCGGCCGTCCGACACCACCTGCAGCGGGGTCGGGGCGCTCAGCCGGGCCGTCGTCGACAGGAACGGGTCCCGCTCGTCCGCCGGTACCGTCACCCCGTCGGCCTCGCTCCGTCCACCGGTGCGCACCACCGGCATCCGCAGCACCCCGGCGGCGGCCGTCGCCGCGGCCCCGGGCGCGGCCACCTCGACCAGCTCGCCCGGGAACGGCACCAGCGCCGGCTCCTCGTTCCAGTACCGGGCGTCGAGCGGCCCGCGCTTGGTCGAGGCCTGCTCCAGGTCCAGGACGCTGTAGTAGACGCGCCGCTGGTCGTCCATCGCGAACGCCACCGTGGTGCCGCCGTGGCGCACCATCACCGTGGACACGTACGTGCGGTCCCGGTAGACCTTCACCGAACCTTCGTCGAACACTTGAACCCCCCACGGTCCACGTCCACCCGCAGGCGGACGTCACGGTCCGCACGCGGCCGCGGCACGGCCTCCGCGCAGGCGGAAGCGCGCACGCGGACGGTCGCGTACGGAACACGAACAGAGATCGGAGATCGGAGATCGGAGACGGGCACAGCGGAGAGGGTGTCACGCACCTGTCGACGGACGCCGACCCCCTGTGGGCCCGCACCGCGACCTGCTGGAGCTCGACACCACGGTGGACACTCAAGCCCGCTGTGCCTCGGCAGACGTTACCGGCGTACTCGGGGGCGATGCGCTGCCTTCGCCGAAATCGCGCCCGTCGCCCGGCACCCGCCGACGCCTTTCCGCCACCGTGTGCCGCCGGAGGGGCACCGGGCTCCACGGTCGTGCCCGGACCGGTCGCGCAGTCCGTCGCGGGAGAACGAGGACGCCGAGTGGAGGTGTCAACGGCTGCTGCCCGACGAGGAGTTACCTTGCGGCGAACCGATGGGCCGAGCTGCGATGTTCTTTTTTGACGGAACGTCAAGCGCGCCTTCTCGTCGCGGCGGAAGCACGTCCCGCCGGCCGCTTCGCCGGCCCGCCCGGGCCGACTCCGCAGAGCCGCCGCCGGCACGGACCGGCACGGGTCGCCATCGCCCGCACGGACACCGTTCGCGGTCCCGGCAGGCCGCGGCGGCCCCGGACAAGTGACCGGAATCCGCCCCTCCGGAAACGGCGGGCAGATGGCGATGTCGTCCCCGCGGCGTCGCGCCGGCGACTCGGCGGCCCCGGGCAGGCGGCGGGGCGCGCGACGGACTGCCGGGGCCCGCCGTTCCGGATCGGAACCGGCGGGCCCCGGCGGCGCTCAGGACCGTATCGGCGATCAACGACAGCGCCGCCTACCTCCGCCTGATCCACACCCACTGCCACCGCTGGCGCGGCGCCAGCACCGGCAGTCGGACAGCACTGCAACCTGCCAGTAGCCCTGCGGGGTCTGCTTGAGCCGTGTGCTCGGACAGCGGGCACGCACGGTTCTGAGGGGGCGGGAGCACAGCAATGTGCTCCCGCTACCCGACTTGGTCGGGAACTACAAGAACGCCGGCCAGGAGTGGCACCGCGAGGGCGAGCCGGTCCGGGTGCAGACCCACGACCTCCCGGACCGGGAGCTCGGCAAGGCGATCCCGTACGGAATCTACGACCTGGCCGCAAACACGGGCTGGGTCAACGTGGGCACCGACCACGACACCGCCGCGTTCGCGGTCGAGTCGATCCGTCGCTGGTGGAAGGCCCGCGGCAGCCTCGACTACCCGGCCGCATCCCGGCTGCTGATCACCGCGGACGCGGGCGGCTCCAACAGCTACCGCACCCGCGCCTGGAAAAGTGAACTCGCAGCCCTCGCCCTGGAGACCGGCCTGCAGATCACCGTGTGTCACTTTCCTCCGGGCACATCGAAATGGAACAAGGTCGAACACCGACTGTTCTCGCACATCACGATGAACTGGCGCGGCAGGCCGCTGACCAGCCACGAAGTCATCGTGAACAGCATCGCCGCGACCCGCACCAACGCCGGGCTGACCGTCCACGCCGAACTCGACACCAGCGCCTATGCCACCGGCTTCACCGTCGGTGACCGGCAGATGGACGTTCTGCCGCTGGACCGGCACACCTGGCACGGAGACTGGAACTACACGTTACGGCCCGAGCCCTACGCCGAGATCAACGAAGCCCCGGACCCGTTCGACCAGCCCAGCCCCGACCTCGCCTGGCTGCAGCATCCGGCCTTCACCGGGCTCACCCCGGCCCAGTGGGACACACTGATCGCCCAGCTCTTGACCCTCCACGACACCCAGCGCGAAGGCCAGTTGGACAAGCGGCGCGGCCACCGGCCCCGCATCAAGGGCGACGGCACCACCGGCCGCCGCCCCGTCCTCACCCTCGCCGACCGCCTCCTGGCCGTCCTGCTCCACCAGCGGCTCGGACTCCCGCAGGTCGCCGTCGCCCGACTCTTCGGCGTCACCCCGGAGACCGTCAACCGCCGCACCCGCGACGTCCGCCAACTCCTCCAAGCCACCGGCCGCACCATCAAGCCCGCCGAAGCCCCGACTCGCCGACGTGGAAGCGCTTTCGAGCTCGCCTCCACCCAGGGCATCACCCGCCAGATCAAGACTGCGAGTCAATCCTCCGCAGGTCCTAAGGAGCGCACCTTGGGCGCCTGCCTGAGCTTCAGGGTGCCCTGATACACGAGTGTCCCGCCGACTCCGTGTGGTACCGGCGGGACAGCGGGGGGCTCAGACGACGGGGGCCCAGGACTGGGAGTTCGCGCTGCTCGCCGAGTTGACGGTCGTGATGGCGCCCGAGGCGAAGCTCGTGGTGTCGAGGGCCAGGCCAGTTTGCGGGTTGGTGAGCTTCAGAGTGCCGTTGCTCTTGGCGACCTTCCACTTCTGGTAGGTGTTGGCCGCGTCGAAGGCCTTGACGGTGACCGCGCCGCCGGCAGCGGTGGGGGCGGTGAGGGTGAGCGGCTGGGTGCAGCCGTCGGAGATCCGGACGGTGCCGTCCGTGTTCGCGTCGAGCTTCCAGCGCTGCCAGTTACGAGTGGTGTCGAGGGTGCCGAGGGTGGCGTTGGCGCCGCTGGCGGCGATGCACGAGCCGTAGCGCTCCAGCGCCATGCCGCCGCCGTCGGTGAGGCTGTGGTACTTGCCGTCGCCGATGATGGTGAGCCCGTAGTCGATGGTGTGCGGGGCGAGCTTGCCGAGCGCCGCACCGTCGGTGGCCAGCGGCGGGTTCGCGGCCGGGCGGGCGGTGTTGAAGTAAGCCGAGAAGGTGTACGGCTTCTGCGCGGCGATCGCGGCGATGCTTCCGCTCCAGCCGTTGTCGACGTTGCGCCAGAGGCCGAGCAGAGAGCCGGCGACATTGCCCTCCACCTGGTCGCCGACGTCCCATCCGCCCCCGTAGGCGAACTCGGAGCTGCTTCCGTCGCCGAAGACGAAGCGGGAGTCGCCGAGCATATAGGCGGCGGCCGCGTTGGCGAACCCCTCCGACCACCCGCACCCTTCGGAGCTCACCCGCCAGATGGAGTGCGTCTGGCAGGTGAGGCTGTCGGACCACGGTCCGTTGAAGAGGCGGTGCATGAGGAAGTGGCTGGCCTCGTGCAGGATGTAGTGCTCGGAGTCGGCGTCGGCGCCGATGATGTAGACGATGTTGTTGGCGGGGTCGTACTGCGTGTGGCCGGAACCGGGGCTCGCCGGCGCCCAACGGACTTTGAGCGGGGTGCAGGTGTTGCCGTCCGTTTCATTGGCGGACCAGCAGATGCTCTTCGGGTTCGCGCGATTCCACCACGCGACGTTGAGGGTGTCGGCGATATGCCATGCCTGGGCCGTGGACGCCGGGGCCTTGGTCGTGCCGAAGTTCGTGTTGCGGCTGATGTTGGACATGGCCTGCGACAGCATGGTGTACACCTCAGAGGGGCCGTAGACCCACCACAGCCGGTTGCTCGCCGCCCAGGCCTTCACCTGCACGGAGCTCAACGAGGTGGTCGTGGTGGGCGTGTAGCAGAGGTTGTAGCTGCCATCGATGTAGTCGGTGAGCCCCACGACGTTGAGCGCGTGCGGCGTTTCGGTGCTCTGCTCGGAGCCCCACAGCTCGACGGTGGCGTTGCGAAGCGGCTTGGTGCGGGTGGGCTTGGCCGGTCCGTCGTCGGCGGACTGGTAGTCGTACTGGAACGCGCCGCTGATGCAGATCGGGGTTGCCGCCCTCGCAGCGGTGGCCGTGAGCGGGATGGCGGCCACGGCGGCGAAGAGGGCTGCGGCCAAGGCGGTGACCCGGTAGGGCAGTCGCAGGCGGATGGTCATGCTGATCCTTCTTTAGGTGTCTCTCCGAAGCTCCACGCCCTGGTTGGGTGGCGGCGCTAGTGCAAGGCATCACAAGACGGCGCTGAACACCCCGGCGCCACCATCGTTCGGTAGCAATCGATTCCGGTTGGCCCAATGATCTGCGGCACCTGCCGCCGCGCAGCAGAGCGCGCGGAAGCACGCGGGGTAGTGAATGCCGTGATCCGTAGCCGACTCCGCCCCGGCAGGCGGAGAGACACCAACCGCACATCAGCGCTGAGGTGGGCGAGGAGCAGACCGCCGCGATCGCCTGCCGGACGCGTACTGCTGATCCGGCCTACCCCTTCTCCGCCGCACTCGCCGTGACCAGAAGGAACAGCCGATGACGAGCACGGTCACTTACGTCCGCACGGACACCGTCCCGCTGTCCGCCCTCACGCCGTACCCGGGTAACGCCAAGCGGGGCGACGTCCCGACGATCCTGGAAAGCCTGTGCCGCAACGGCCAGTACCGCGCCCTCACGGTCCGGGACGTCGAGGCCGACGGCGCCCTTGTCACCCTCGCCGGTAGCCACACCACCCAGGCGATCGCCGCCCACGGCCCCGGCCCCTGGCGGGCTCACCGTACATGCCGACGGCGAGGAACAGCCGTGCGCGCTGTGCGGTGGCGAGGAGCGGGAGCCAATCGCCCGGATCGAGGTCATCCGCTGCGACGACGAGACCGCCCGCAGGATCAACCTGGTGGATAACCGGGCAGCAGAGACGAGCGGTTGGGATCAGGACGCGCTCGCCGCCCTCCTCGACGGACTGGACGACCTGTCCGGCACCGGGTACACCAACGTCGACCTCGGTGATCTCCTCACCGCCATCGAGGACGCCGCCGAGGAGCTGGAAGACCCCTACGAGGAGCCCGAGGCCGCCCCGGCGCCCGCCGCCCCCGCCGCCCCGGCACCGGCCGTCAAGCCCGTCGGCCAACCCCTTCCCCCGACCGGCGAGGCCCTGCCCGCCCCGGCGCCCGCGCCGGTCCCGGTGCCGGGCCTGTGCCGAGCGTCCTCGCCCCGGCGTTCGTGGAGCCGAGCGCCCCCGCCCCGCTCGCCCCGCCGTCGCCTGGGCACGCGCAACTCGTCCTCGCCTACGCCGCCGACAACCGCGACGAGGTCACCCGACTCATCGCCGCCGCCCGCGCCGGCGGCTGATCTTGATGTCGTCAGGCATCAGGATGGTGCTCATGACTGGTGATCCCTTGCATTGTCCCTTGATGAGCTGCGCAGGTCCTTCGATGTGCTGATCCGTCACGTCGAAGGTGCCACGGCGGGCGGTGCCGTTGTCCTGGACAAGGACTACTTCTGGTCGATCCCGTCCGACGAGCTGTACGACGTCGCGGAGGCTCCAGGCGACCTGACGATCGGGCAGCTCTCCGAGTCCTGGCAGCATCTGCAGGATCTGCTTGCTGATGAAGATCGTGCTCTGGGATACCACCTGGTGTGGCTCGCTGACGTCTGTAGAGATCTTCTGACCTCCGACTGGGGCATCGGGTCAGCCCAGGGCCATCCAGCTCGTGAAATTGAAGTTGGTCCTCTCGCCGGGAGCGACACTGATCGAGTTGCCGACACACGCCCCGGAGGTGGTCGAGGTGTACGCCTGCAGGTACGAGCTGGTGTTGTTGACCAGGCCGTAGGAGTGCAGCCCGACCGGGTGGCACTGGTGGTACCCAGGGTTGGTCACGGTGTAGGTGTCGTAGTCGCCCCCGTTGACCCAGGTGACGGTGCCGGTCGCGGCCTGGGCCGGTGCCGCGGCGAAGCCGACCGCCAGGCAGGCTGCGGTGGTCGCGGTCACCAGTACGGCCCGGAGGTTCGAAGCACGGGTCACAGTGCACTCCGTTCGTAGGCGCGCATGGGGAGGTCCATGCCGTCCGGGGAAGGGCCCGCGAGACGGCGGGCCGAGACCATCAGAGCAGCCGTTAACAGCTCTGCCCGGGCCAACACTCCATGCACCATCCGAACAGGTGAGTAGCCGTCGAAGTGCTGTGGAAAGCAGGGATCTCTGGTAGAGGAGCGAGCCGCTACTGCCTCGCTGCTCAGGTGATCGGGCCGACGAAGGCACATCCGGCTGGGTTGGCGACGACGGCGTCGCCCCGGCGGGCGTGGCGATGGTGACCACCGTCTGGTCGGCGCTGATCTTGTACGGCGAACCGGACGATCCGTTGCCCGTAATAGTGACGCGGTCACCGGCGGCCTGAGGAAGGGCAAGCCGCACGAGGACTCCCGCGCTCCGCACCGATCAGATCTGATCAAGCCTAGCACATGAAGCATCTTGTTTGATCAAAAAATGAGCATGTGATGAAGCATCAAAAGACTTGTGAATAGCATGGATTAAAACCGGAGCGACAGCATCCGGTCGTGCCCTCCGAGAGGCGGAACCTCATGCCACTGACCACTGAGAACCGGCTCGTGCCGGACAGGCGGCTGCGCCGCCTGAGGCGCGGCGCGGCGGCGGTGCTGGCGACCGCGCTGCTCGGCACGGTTAGCACGGTGCTGCCGACCACGTCCGCGCACGCGGCTGGCCCGGCGCAGCTGGTCTACGTCGCCAACGACAGAAGCAACTCCGTCACCGCCTACGACCCGGCGACCGGCACGGTCGTCGCCACCATCCCGGTCGGCACCGCGCCGCGGGACGTCGCCCTGTCGCCGGACGGAACGCAGGCGTACGTCACCAACAGCGGGAGTAATTCCGTCTCGGTGATCGACACCGCGAGCAACACTGTCGCCGCCACCATCCCGGTCAGCAACCATCCCGTGCCAGTGGCTTTCTCCCCGGACGGTGCGCACGCCTACGTGGGACAAGGCGCCAGTCAGGGCGGTGTGGCCGTGATCGACACGGCCACGCGGATGGTCGCCGCCACCGTCCCGGTCGGCGGTCAGCCGACCTCGCTCCAGGTGACCCAGGACGGCGGCCGGGCCTACGTCGGCAACTTCACCAATAACGTGGTGGAGGTGATCGACACCGCCACCAATACCGTCACGGCCACCATTGCCGAGCCCGCCGGGGCCTACAGTCCGGCCGGGCTGGCGATCGCCCCCAACGGCGTGTCCGTGTACGTCACCAACTACAACAGCGGCAACGTCACGGTCATCGACACCGCCAGCAGCGCGGTCACGGCCCTCGTCCCGGTCGGCTCGCAGCCGTTCGGCGTGACCGTCACCCCGGACGGCCAGTCCGTCTACGTCGCCAACATGTCGAGCAACTCGGTGTCCGTCCTGAGCATCGCAACCAACACCGTCACCGTCACCGCCACCGTGCCGGTCGGCGTCCGGCCGGTCGGTATCGCGGCCGCCCCGGAGGGCGGCGCCGTGTACGTCGCCAACAGTGTGTCGAACACTGTGTCGGCGATCAGCACCGCAACCAACACCGTCACCGCCAACATCCCCACCGGGACCGCCCCGCACGGCCTGGCGGTCACCAACGCCACCCCGGCCGCCGTCACCGGCATCGCACCCGGCCACGGCCCCGTCACGGGCGGTACCACCGTCACCCTGACGGGCAGCCACCTGGCCGGCACCACTGCGGTCGCCTTCGGCGGCACCCTGGCGAGCAACGTCACCGTGGTCGACGATTCCACTGTCACCGTGACCGCCCCGCCACACGCGACCGGCGCCGTGGACGTGACGCTGACCGCCAGGGGCCGCACCGTGGCCGCCGGGCAGTACGCCTATGAGGACCCGGCGCCCGTGCTCGCCGGCATCGCGCCCGACCACGGTCCGCTGGCCGGCGGCACCACCGTGACCATCACCGGCAGCCACCTGACCGGGGCAACCGCGGTGAACTTCGGCTCCACCCCCGTCGCGTCGTTCACCGTCGACAGCGACACGCAGATCACCGCGACCGCGCCCGCCGCAAACGCCGTGGGCACCGTCGACGTCACCGTGACCACCCCGGCCGGGACCAGCCCGGCCGCCCACTACGGCTACGTCTACCCCTTCGGCGGCTTCCAGGCGCCAGTCGACAACCCGCCCGCCGTCAACGCCGTCAACGCCGGACGCTCCGTCCCGATCAAGTTCAGCCTCGGCGGCAACCGTGGCCTCGGCATCCTCGCCCCCGGCCAGCCTTCGGTGCAGGAGGCCGACTGCACCACCGGTGCGCCGATCGGCTCGCCCGTCCCCGCCGAGACCGCGGGCGGCAGCAGCCTCCAGTACGACCCGGCGAGCGACACCTACACCTGGGTGTGGAAGACCGTCAAGACCTGGGCCGGCACCTGCCAGATGTTCACCCTCGGCCTGAACGACGGCACCACCCACACCGCCCTCTTCCACCTCCGCTGAGCCCGCCACAGCGAAGCGCCCGCCCCCGTCGACTTCGCGGGAGCGGGCGCTTCGCCGCGTGAACGGCCTTGCGCGAGACGGCGGCCCCATCTCTCTCCCGGCCTCGCGGCGTCGCTCCGGCCGGGGTGGCGATGATGTGGACGGTCGCCCCGTCCAGCGGCGCCGAGGCGGCGAGAATCGTGAGGCCGATCAGTGCGACGACCGTCGCCAAGCTCTGGCGGACGTTGGTCGTGCGGGACGTCGCCGAGATCGCGGTGATCCGGTAGTCGACCGGGCTCGCCGACGCGAGCGTGCCTCGTTTGGCGATGCTCGTTCATTGGCCCATCGGGACAGGTTGAGCGGCTGGTGGCCGCTCGTTGGTGATCGGGCGCTGCTGGTTCCGTGCGCTCAGTGGGGCGTAACGCCAAACCGAACGCCCCAGCGGCTGGTCGGCCCGGCGACGAGCCGATCGATCCAGGCGCCCTACGCGTCACGCGCCGCCTTGAGTGGCGAATGCCTGCGGCTACTGGGCGATCGCGGCGAACGGCCGAGCGACAGGCGCGTCATTCGGATTGGGACTTGGCAGCCGATAATCCCAGGTCAAGGCGCTTTCGCGTATCAATCCATGATCCGGAAGGCGTTACTTAAGCGCCGAGTCTAGACAGTATGCACCTGTCGGATTACAGTCGGTTCAGATCCTGCGGCAGCAGGAAAGACAAGAGGGGGCGGAAAAGGTGAGTGGCGGCTGCAAATGCCGCCTTGCCCTGCCATTCGGCGGGATTTCTCATTTATGGAAAGCGGCTCATGGAGCTTACGGGACCGCGCGGTTCGACTCAAAAGACTCCCGTCGGCTGACGCCGCAAGTACTGAACCTGATGCCCCCTTCCAGCCTCGCATTCAGCGCCGCAAAGGCTGCCGGCAGCGGCGCTCGCTCGACCGAAGTTCGGCGAGCTGCTGGCATACGCGCGGCCGGGCGACACCGTGCACATCTCCGAGATGTTCCGCCTCGTTCGCGGCACCGGCCACATCCTCGACGTGCTCGACGTCCTCCACCGCGACCGCCTCGCACTGCGCATCCACGACGGCGCGTTCTCCGCGATGGACCTCACCGCCCGCCACCCGCGCACCGGCGAGCTGCTGTCCACGGTGAAGTTCATGGTGCAGACCCTCGCCGCCGCCGGCGAACTCCAGCGCGAGCTGACCTACGACGGCCTGCGAGCCGCTGCGGCCAAGGGCAGTAAGGGCGGCCGGCGCCCCGCCTTCCCGGCCGGGAAGACCGGCGACGTCCGCACGGCCTACCTGGAGGGCCGCTCCATCGCCGCCCTCGCCCGCGACCACAAGGTCAGCCGCGGCGCCATCCGCACCGCCGTCGCCGACCTCCTGCCCGAGCACACTGCTGCCGACGTGGACGGCCCGGCCCCCGAGCTGCCGGTCACCCCCGAGCTGCCGGTCACCCTCGACATGCCGGGCAAGGTCGCCGCGCCGCCGAGCTGGAACCCGCCGAACGCGCCGTGCTCGACCAGGGCGTGGCCGTACGGCGGGTTCGGCTACGCCCTTCGCGTCAGCGCGGTCCCCGCGGTGCACCGCCAGCTCCTGGCCCGCTGCCAGCCGCTCGACGGCGGCCACAGCGTCCCGGTGGTTCCGGCCCAGCGCAAGGCCCGCCGCGAGTACGCGAGCCGCGTCAGCGCCCTCGCACCGATCGGACCATGATCGTTCTCACCGATAACCACGGTTCCATTGATCCCCGAGGCCGTTCTACAGCTCGACATCCATCCAGGCGACGTCGTTCAGCTCGACGTCGAGGCCGCTGGCGCGGCGTCCGCCGTCCTTGAAGTACGCGTCGCGCAGGGCTTCGGCGAGGATCCGCTCCTGCTCTGCCTGGCTGGCTCCGGCGTCGCGGGCCGCGTACAGCCGCTGGGCAACGCTGCCGGGCATCTTCTGGGTGATCACGCGAGGGCGCGGGTCGTCGGTGGAGCCGCCGGCCGCGCTATAGCCGAAGGTCGCCTGGATGTGCAGCATGAAGCCGTTCTTCTCGGCGTCGCAGCGCACCCGCTTCTTCACCCTCGGCTGCCAGGCGGCGCGGACCTTTGGCCTCGATGGCCTTGGCTGCGCGGGCTTGGGGGTGCCCTGGCCCTTGGGCCAGCGCTGTACGGTGTGCTGGGAGACGCCGAGGTCCTGGGCGAGCTTCTTGGTGGAGCCCTTGGCGCCCTTGAGCAGGAACCGCATCCGGGCCCGGACGGACTGCGGGACCGGACGGGTCCGCTCGGCACGCTCCAGGCCCTCGTCTATCTCCCGGCTCACACTGTTCTCCCTTCGCGGCCGCCGAGCTCGGCGGCCACTGCTGGCGGTCATGGTGGGCGGCCCGCCGGTCGGTGCCGGCGGGCCGCGCGGGGAGGCGGCTACTCGTCGACGGAGACGACGCCGCCGGCCTTCATGTGGCGGCCCGGGTTGGCGCCGTCGGCGATCGGCTCGGTGATCTCGGCCATCGGCCGGGAGCCCTCGAACTTCACCATCCCGGGGCTGATGCCCAGGCGCAGGGCCAGACCGGACCGGTGGGCGGGGCCGCGATTCTGTACCCGCCACGGGACAAATGCGTTACCCGTGTTGGTAACGCGAAGGGGCCCGCCAGGTTGGCGGACCCCTTCGGTGGTTGGTGCCGTCAGGCCGAGGTGGGGAGCTGGCCAAGGTTGGCGATCTGGGCGGTGTAGCGCTCACGGCGCTGCTCGGTGAACGCGGCCGGTTCCACGGCCTTGATCTCGGGAACGGCGGTCGCCGGCGAAGCAACAGCGCCCCCGGTCAGAAGCGGGTGGAGCTGGTAGCGGCCGCCCTCGATCTGCCAGGCAAGGCCGGTCTCCCGCAGTTGCTGCACCGCGCGGTTCACTGCGGGCACGGCGGTGCCGAGGGCCGCGGCCATCTCCCGCTGGGAGATTTCCGCGGCCCCGGTCTCCTCGTTGTACAGGGACAGCAGCACGTCCAGCGGTCGGCCGATTTTCGCCGGTCAGTCGCGCGCGGGCGGGTGCGGGCAGCGCGACCGTGACGGCCTCGTAACGCCTGATGCCAGGTCAAAGTTCCTGGTTTCCCGGCGAACTTGTGTGAAGTCCCTTTAAGCTCCCGTTAACGATGGCGGCTTTCCGCCACTCGCGAACTCGCTCACGAGGGCGGGCGGGCGGAAGACCCGAACTGGACAATGAGAGCAGGGATGACGACGACAAGTGAGCGTACCGCCGGTGCCGCGCGCGGCCCGGGCGGGGGGCGGACGGGTCCACCTGGCCGCCGTGCCGCGGGCCTTCGCACCGCGGGCGGCGCGGTGACGCTGGCCTTGCTGGCCGGGTCCTGGTCCCTGGCGGCGGCCCCACCGGCCTTCCCCCAGACTGGGGACGGCACGGTGGCGGTCCACGTGATCCGGGCCGTGGACACCGACGGTGTGTGGACGCCCGGGCTGGAATCGGGCATGGCGGGCGTGAAGGTGACGCTCACCGACGCCGCCGGGGTCTCGATCGAGGGCACCACGGCGGCGGACGGCACCGTGACGGTGGCGCCGGCGGCGAGCAAGCTGACCGGTGGCAAGTACCGGGTCCAGGTGGTGAATCCGAAGCCGGGCGTGCTCTACCCGGCCTTCGCCTCCCGCGAGGGTCTGGACGGCGGGCCGAACAAGCTGAGCTCCAACGAGGAGTTCGTCGACCTGTCCGGCGGCAAGAAGGTGGAGATCACCACGGGGCTGTGGAGCCCGGGTGACTACTGCCAGAAGAACGCGCCGCTGGTGACGACCTGCCAGCCCGTGCCCAGGGAGGGCGGGGCGGCGCACACGCTGGTGTCCTACCCGTACAACTCCCGCGGGGTGGCCGGCACCAACGTGCCGGTGACCGACCTGGCCACCGCCGAGCAGACCGGCAACCTCTACGGCATCGCCTGGAACAAGGCCGACCGGCGAGTCTTCGCCTCGGCCCAGGCCAAGCGGACCACGAGCTACGGTCCCGGCGGCCCCGGCGGGATCTACGTCACCGACGTGGCGCAGAAGAAGACCACGCTGTTCGCCACCGTCCCGGACGCGGGCACCACCCCGCACACCCCGGGCAACGACGACGGCTTCCTGGCCCCGGTGGGCAAGGAGAGCCTCGGCGGCATCAAGATCACCGACGACGGCAAGGACCTCTTCGTCGTCAACCTGCACGACCGCAAGCTCTACCGCTACGACGCCACCGCGGCGACGGCGGCCGCGCCCAAGGCCTCCTACCCGATCCCGGACCCGGGCTGCGCGGCGCCGGGGGACTGGCGTCCGTACGGCCTCGGCCTCCAGGACGGCGTCGGCTTCCTCGGCGGCGTCTGCTCCGGCGAGTCCACCGGCAAGGCCTCGGACCTGCGGGCCGTGGTGCTGCCGTTCGACCTGGCCACCGGCGCGTTCAAGTCGGCGGTGCTGAACCAGCCGCTCGACTTCCCGCGTGCTGTCTCGGTCCCGACGTCGTGCCCGGGTACCGCCTGGTTCCCGTGGCAGGACACCTTCCCGACTTCGCAGAACGGCCAGGCCTGCAACAGCTCCCTGGCCAATCCCGAACCGGAGTTGGGCGAGATCGCGTTCGAGACCGACGGCTCGATGCTGATCGCTTTCCGGGACCGCTTCGGCGACCAGTCCTCGGCCGGCCCGACGCAGGGCCAGGGGACCCCGGTTCTGTCCGGTGGTGACCTGAACAAGGCCTGCCTGGTGAACGGCACCTATGTGCTGGACACCAACAACGGCTGCGGGGCCACCACTCGGGGCACCCGGTTCTTCGACAACAACCGCCTCGGCCACAACAACGCGGCCAACGCCGGGCTGGCGTTCTCGAAGGTCGAGGACTCCATCGCGACCGCGGGCTACGACACCAACTACATGATCGTCGGCTACGGCACCGCCTCCGTCAAGCGCAACGGCAAGGCGGACGGCGGCGTGCGGATGAACCCGGAGGGCACGAACTCCTCGCCGTTCGGCAAGGGCGCCGCGATGGGCGACCTGGAGGTCCTCTGCGACCAGGCGCCGCTCCAGATCGGCAACCGGGTCTGGTACGACCCCGAGCGCAGCGGCCTCCAACTGCCGGGCCAGAAGCCGGTACCGGGCGCGACCGTCCACCTGTACGACGAGGCGGGCAAGCTCGTCGGCACGACCAAGACGACCCAGCGCGGCGAGTACTACTTCGACGACAGCAACGTCGACGGCGGCCTCAAGCCGAGGACCAAGTACACGATCAAGCTGGACAACCCCGCCGACTACGCCAAGGACGGCCCCCTCTTCCAGTGGGTGCCGACCGACCACGACGTCGGTGACAACCACTTCATCGACTCCAAGGGCATCGTTCCGAAGGGCGGCAAGTTCCCGGAACGGGCACTGACCACCGGTGGCCCCGGCGAGAACGACCACACCTACGACTTCGGCTTCCGCCTGCAGGAGGGTGCGCTGCGCCTGGTCAAGCACGACCAGGACGGCAAGCCGCTGGCGGGCGCCAAGTTCCAGCTGTGGCACGAGACCAACGGGACCGACGGGCTCCAGCCGACCGGCGACAAGCCCGACACCAAGGTCGGTGAGCCCTGCACGACCGGGGCCGACGGCATCTGCCAGGGCACCGGGGTGCCGGGGACGTACTACTGGCAGGAGCTGAGCCCGCCGGCCGGCTACGAGGCGCCGGAGGTCACCGTCTTCGGTCCGCTGAAGCTGACCTCGGCGAACCTGGACGCCGGTGTGGAGGTGACGGCCGTCAACAAGCTGATCCCCACCCCGACGCCGACGCCCACCCCGACCGAGACGCCGACCCCGGCGCCGACGTCGGCGGCTCCGGTGCCGCCGGCCCCCGCCCCGCAGCCTCCCGCACCCGGGCAACTGCCCCACACCGGTGCGGGTGAGGGGATGCCGATCGCATTGACCAGCGCTGCGGCGCTGATCGTCCTCGGCACCGCCATGGTGCTGGTGGTCCGCAGGCGCAAGGCCGCCCAGCGCGGCTAGCGTTCGCAGTGAGTGGGCCCGGCGGGGGAAGACCGGCACCGGGCCCGAATCGGGCGGGTTCGTGGGACCGTTGGTCCCCGGACCCGCCCGACTGTTTGCGCGGCTGCCCGAGGGTGTTGAGGGGTGCTGTCAGGTTGAGTCGCGGGCCTTGGGGCTGGGATGATCGCCGGATTTGTTGATCACCGGGGAGGGATCGCAGTGGGGACCGAGGCGGCGCCGTCGAGACCGCTGGCGCGGTGCCCGTTGTCCTTGAAGTAGTGCTCGCGCAGGCCCTCGGCGAGGATCCGCTCCTGCTCGTCCTGGCTGGCTCCGGCGTCGCGGGGCTCGTACAGGCGGCGGGCCACGTCGCCGGGCATCTTCTGGGTGATCATCCGGGGCGGGGGTCATCGGTGGAGCCGCCGGCCGCGGAGTAGTCGATGGTCGCCGGGATGTGGAGCATGAAGCCGTTCTTCTCGGCGTCGCGGCGCACCCGCTTCTTCACCCGCGGCTGCCCGGCCGCCCGTACCGCCCGCTCGACCTTCACGGCGTTGGCTTTGGTCATGGGGATGTCGCCGGTCAGTCTGCCTCGACCACGGCCTGGAGGGCGTGGGCCCAGCGCTGCGCGGTGCGCAGCGAGTGGCCGGCGGCCTGGGCGAGGCGTCCGGGGCCTGGCTGCTCCTCAGGGATCCGCCAGGCCATGTCGCCTGCGGCGCCATCGAGAGCGCGCGGGGTGCAGCAGGGGCGGGGTGGGCAGGGCCGGCTGAGTGTGGGCTTGTCTCCCGGACGGCACTCAAGCGCTCCGGGTCAGTTGGCAGGGCCGATGTCGATCCACATCCCGATGTAGGGCGCGAGCACGACCCCGACCAGGGCGGCGAGGACCATCGCGGCCCCCAGACAGCTCTTCGCCTACCTCTTGCCGAACAACACCCGGCTCCCTCCGTCTCGTCTGGTGCCACCACGCTAGGAGTGCGACCCGGGCCGGTGCCTGAGTAGCCGTACTCAAGCCGGTGGGAGTCGATGGCGAGATCACCCTCCACGGGCCGCGCCCCCGGCCGTCGTATCCGGGCGAGGGTCTCGCCGCACTTGGGCGGGCCCTGCCGGGCACCCGCTCAACGCCGTCCGGGCGATCGCGTCCTCATCGTCTCCCCCGCGGACGGCCTCGCGGGGTGGCAGCGGCCGCCATAGCGGGCCGGGGATGTCAGGGAGTGGTGAAGGCGGTGTCGACCGTCAGCAGGGCCAGTGCGCCGGCTTCGGCGGCGCGGCGGAAGTCGAAGACGTCGGTGAACGGGCCGGTCACCAGGAGCAGGACCTCGTGGGTACGTAGCGCGCGCCACCATTCACGGCCGGCGGTGACGGGCGCGTCGTACCAGGGCTGTCCGGTGGGGCGGTGCACGGTCAAGTGCGGTGGCGCGGCGGTGGCGGCCCAGCCGGGGTGGGGGGTGTCGTGCGGGCAGGCGGCTTCGCGGGACCAGTCGTCGACTGGATGGGGTGGGGGTGCGGCTGGGGCGGGTACCACCAGGACCGGGCGCCGGTCGGGCAGCAGCTCCGGCCACGCCCCGCCCGCGAGCCCCGTACCGGCGATGGTGATCTCCATGGTCCACCCTCTGCCCCGCAACCCCGCCCGGCACACCCCCCGCCCCGGGCACGGGGCAAGCGCCGGGCCTTCGCCAACGACTTGACCCACGACCAGCTGGTCGCGGTCTCCGCCGCCTCGAACAGGCGAAGGCCGACAAGGGGCCGGACGCCTGGCGGCCGCCGCGGCAGTCGTACTGGTGCACCTACTCCCGTGCCTGGGTCGACATTAAGCACCTCTACGGCCTCTCCGTCACCGACTCCGAGAAGGCGGCGCTGGTCGAGATGCTCGACACCTGCGCGTAGCAGCAAGGGTCGGCCCGCCGAGCCTTCGGGCGGGTCGGCCTCCTGCTGTCCGGGAACATAGTTCCGGCTTCAGCCGTCGAAGCGGAACCAGCGGAAGCCGTAGTCGAGGAGTGCCATCAGGGTCCCGCGGTGGAGTGCGGCGAAGCTGACACCCGCGTCGCTCCCGTCGCTGCTGACCGCCGCGATCAGGCCCGGGGCGACGAAGAACCTCGAGGCGTCGTAGGCCGGCAGGAACGGGCTCAGCGGTACCGGCCGGAGCGTGCTCAGCAGTGGGTCCAGGCTCGCAGCCGGCAGGCGGTAGGTCCGGGCGTGGTAGGGGGAGGCGATCATGGCCTCGAAGATGGTGTACTTCAGGAGGAAGCGGCTGAGGGGTTCCTGCTCGACGGTCGTCTCCCGGTAGTCGGCGCTCTGGGGGTCTTCGGTCTCCCACACGACGGGATCGGATCCGTCCTGCTCCCGCAGCGGCCACGGGATGGACCAGTCCCGGTAGCCCTGCGCCCACCGTGCGAAGACCAGCCTGTCGCCGAGCGGTCCGCCGGCAGGCTCCGGTTGTTCCAGGACCGGATCATGGAACCCGTGGAGGGCCGGGCGCAGACGTGCCAGTCGGTGGAATGCAGCCAACGCCTCCGGCAGATCCTCCCGCCCGCCCGCCGCACCGCCGTTGCCGTCCGCTCCCGCCTGATCGGCGGGGAACCATCCAAGGGCGAACGACTCCAGCGCCCGAATCGGGTCCGCCTCCACATGGTCGACCCAGTCCACTGCCGGTACCGGACCGACCGCCCGGACGGGCCTGACCGCGTCCAGCACCTCTCGGCTCAGCGGCTGGTCGAACTCCAGCTCGGCGTGGTCGAAGCCGTCATGTCCCCAGGATGTCCCCCTGCAGAACGCGCTGCCAAGGGGAAGGTATCCCTGCTCAAGGCGTGCGAACAGCTGAATGGGCGGGGCATCGCGGGAACCGAACCGTGAGCGGAGATCCGGGCCTCCCTCCCCGTGCAGGCGGATCCTGCTGGAGTCCTGTACACCGCTCTTCGGGTCGTCTCCGGGTACGAGGATGACGACAGTGGCGTCCGCCCCTGTACCGACGAGCGCGGGGCCCAGTGTGTAAGACCGGAGCCCGGCTCCGGCAACGGACAGCACCGCCGCCTCAGTGATCAGGTCCGGAAGCGTCTGTGCCATGCCGTCACCATAGCCGCGGGGGCGGACAGCACATGCGGTCAGCCCTGCTGCAGCCAGGCACCGACCGGGTTGCCACTTGCCGGAATATCGCGCACTCGGAATGACGCCCCCCGCCAGTCGGCGCTGACGCCTGGACGACCGACAAGCGCGAGGCCTTCGCCAACGACCTGACCCACAGCAAGCTGATTGCGGTCTCCGCCGCGTCGAACCGGGCCAAGGGAGACAAGGGGCCGGACGCCTGGCGTCCGCCAGCGGTCGGCTACTGGTGCACGTACAGTCGCGCCTGGACCGACATCAAGTTCATCTACGGCCGATCAGGCCGACGCGCAGTGCCGGGCGCGGTCGCGGCGACGGTGACGGCGGCCTCGGATCCCGGCCAGGGGCACGTAGCACGCCCGAGTTCCACTCGCCACGGACCGCCAGCGAGGCAGGGCGCCCCTTGCCGGCACCGGGTGGCCCTTCACCACCGGTCAGACGGGTGTCGGTACGGAGGAGGCGGCCGTCGGGGCGGGATCGCGGCGCAGCAGGACGGCAACGGCGCCGGTGATGCCGAGGGAGACGGCGGCGCAGAGCCACCAGACAGTGGTGTACGCCGCTTCGGTGGGGACGGTGGTGCCCTGGACGGTCATCGCCGTGAGGACGGCGGCGAAGACGGCACTGCCGATGCTGCCGCCGAGGGTTTTGGCCGTGCTGTAGAGGCCGGTGGCGATGCCGGTGCGATCGGCGGGGCTGACGTCGAGGACCAGGGCGGGCAGGGTGCTCAGGACGAGCCCGGTGCCGAATCCCAGTCCGACGTTGAGCAGCGCGAACTGCCAGACCGCATGGTGGGTGAGGACCAACGTGGTGTATCCGGCGGCGAGCAGGCAGCCGCCGAGGGCGGGTACTGCGCGGGCGCCCAGTACTCTGCCCAGCGTCGGCGAGACGGTGGCGGCGGCGAAGGCGCAGATCCCGGCGGGGAACAGGACCCAGCCGATGCCGAGGGTGCTGTAGCCGAAGCCGTAGCCCTCCTTGTCGGGTGAGGCGGCCAGGAAGAGGGCGGCGGCGACCTGTGCGCCGTAGAGGGTGACGCCAAGCAGGAAGCCGGCGGCGTAGACGGGGAGCAGGCTGCGCCTGACGGTGATTCTGATGTCCACCACGGGGTGTGGGGCACGGAGTTCCACGAACACCCATACCGTCAGCACGGTGGCGGCGAACAGGAGGAGGGTGGCCGGTGCGGGGGTGGTCCAGCCGCCCTTGGATCCCTGCGAAACCCCCGCCAGCAGGGCGGCGAGGCCGAGGCTCAGGAGAGCGGCGCCGGCCCAGTCGATGGCGCCGCGCGCCCTGGTGGCGGACTCCGGCACGAGGACGAACACGACGACGGTGCAGACCATGGTGGCGACGGCGGGTACGAGCAGGATGCCGTGAACGCTCGGGATGGCCCGGCTGAGCAGTCCCGCGAGGACCATTCCGGTGCTGGAGCCGAACGTGAGGGCACCGACCAGCAGGCCGATGGCGCGGCGGGCGCGCTGGGGGCTGAGCCGGTCGCGAACCAGGCCCATCTCCAGGGGCAGCAGGGCGGCCAGCGGGCCCTGCAGGATGCGGCCGAGGAGCAGCACGCCGACGGAGGGGGACCAGGCGACCAGCAGTGAGCCGGCGGCCAGGCTCGCCACCGCGATCCGCAGCATGCGCCGGTGTCCGTATACGTCCCCGAGGCGGCCGAGGAGCGGGACGCTGACCGCTGCGGCCAGCAGTTGCACGCCGGCCACCAGGTTGAGGTCTCCCGCGCTGATCGAGAGTTCCGTTCCCAGCCGCGGGGTCAGCGCGGGCGTCATCCCCTGGATGATGCCGCTGGTGAGTTCGACGAAGATCAGGAATCCGACGGCCGCGGCGACGCGGGTGTCGCTCCGGCTGGTTGTTGCAGGGCCTGTGGCAGCACTGACACGCGGCATGGATCCTCCAGCGAGCACGGTTTTCGGTGGCGGAACGAGGTGGGGGTGGTGCCGTCCGAACAAAGTGGGTGTGGCTGCTGTCCGATGTGTCCGGCTGCCGGGCGGCTCGGGCGACCGGCAGCCGGCCGTGTTCAGTCGCCCCGGCGCAGCAGGAGCTTGGCGATGCCGTTCTTCTGGATCTCGGTGGTGCCGGTCAGGACCCGGAACATGCGGACCTTCCGGAACAGGAACTCGACCTCGTTGCCCTGGGTGAGACCCTCCTTGCCGTGGATCTGCACGGCCTGGTCGAGGATCCGGAACGCCGACTCGGCGACGAAGTACTTGCACATGAAGGCCTCCAACCGGGGCACCGTGCCGGTGTCCAGGTCGGTGAGTGCGGCGTAGGTCATGGCGCGCGCGGCGTAGAACTCGGTGGCCAGATCGGCGAGTTTGTGCTGGACGGACTGCAGGTCGGCGAGCGGGGCGCCGCCCACGGTGCGGGTCCGGACGCGGTCCAGGGTCAGCGCGATCGCGCGTCGGGCCATGCCGAGGACGCTGGGACAGTGCAGCAGGCGGTTGACGTTGACCCGGCCCAGGCCGAGCAGCAGGCCGTCGCCCTCGCGGCCGAGCAGGTTGGCGGCCGAGACGAAGCAGTTCTCGAGAACGATGTCGCTTTCGATGTGCTCGCCGGACATCGGGGTGGCGCCGTCGGTGACCTGGCAGCCGGGGCTGTCGAGGTCGACCACGAAGGCGGAGAAGGTCTTCTCGGTGCCGTCCATCCGGGCGATCACGATGGCGAAGTCGGCGACCGGTCCCGCGCTGGAGAAGACCTTGTGGCCGGTGAGGCGGTATCCGCCCGGCTCGGGCACGGCGACGGTGCGCATCGCGCGCACGTCCGAGCCGGCATCGGTCTCGGTGAGGGAGAAGCAGCAGGCGCGCTCGCCACGCACGACGGGCAGGAAGTAGGTGTCGAGCTGGTGCGGGGTGGCGCCGGCGAGGATGTCGCCGACCCGCAGCGGACCGCCCATCTCACCGAGCACGCTGTGTCCGAGCACGCGCCCGCTCGCGCCGATCTCCTCCTTCAGTGCGGCGAGTTGGGTGTAGGTCAGGCCCTGGCCGCCGAGGTCGGGCGGCAGGTGGATGCCGTAGAAGCCGAGCTCGCGGCTGCGCCTCCAGACGGGTTCCAGCAGGGTGCGGGTGATCGGCGTCCCGGGAGTGACGTCGTGTTCGGCTTCGTAGGCGGCGAGTTCGCCGTCGAGGTAGTCGCGCAGTCGCTCGACCAGGTCCTGCAGCAGGGGGTCGGCGGGGTAGTCGGGGTGCAGGGAGAAGAGCACGGGCTGAGTCCTCAGTTGACGCGCCGGTCTGCGCCGGCCCAGTAGGTTTCGCGGACGGCCTTGCGGTCGACCTTGCCGTTGCGGTTGTGCGGGAGCACGGGTACGAAGTCCACGGAGCGGGGCTTCTTGAGGCGGTCCAGGCGTTCGGCGCAGAACTCGATCAGCTCGGTCTCGGTCGGTGCGTCGCCCGGGTGGAGGGCGACCACGGCCTTGACCGCCTCGCCCCACTGCTCGTCCGGCACGCCCACCACGCAGGCCTCGAACACCGCGGGGTGTTCGTAGAGGGCTGCTTCGACCTCGGTGCTGTAGATGTTGAAGCCGCCGGAGATGATCATGTCCTTGATCCGGTCGACGATGAACAGATAGCCGTCCTCGCGCATCCAGGCCAGGTCGCCGGTGTGGACCCAGCCGTTGCGGAAGGTTTGCGCGGACAGCTCCGGGTCGTTCCAGTACTCGGTGACGCAGTCCGGGCCGCGCACGATCATCTCGCCGACTTCACGGGGCGGGAGTTCGCGTCCCTGCTCGTCGACGACGCGGATCTCGCTGTCGTAGACGGCTCGGCCGCAGGAGGCCAGCAGCTCCGGGTCGGCCGCGACGGCACGGGCGATCTCGGCGCTGGTCAGCCCGGCGACGACGCTGGTGGTCTCGGCCGTGCCGTAGCCCTGTCCGACGACCGGCCCGAACGCCTCGACGGCCTGCCGAAGCCGCTGCGGGGAGATCGGTGCCCCGCCCACCCGCAGATCGGTGAGGCTGGAGAGGTCGTGTTCGGCCAGCTCCGGGTGGGCCAGCACCATGCTGAGCATCGCCGGCACCAGGAAGGTGGAGTTGATGCGCTCGCGTTCGACCGTCGCCAGGAAGGCGTCCACGTTCCAGGTGGGCAGCACGTGGATCGTCGTGCCGGCGAAGACGCAGGCCAGCAGGGCCATGCCGGAGGCGTGGGTGATCGGGCCGCAGGCCAGGTAGCGAGTGTCCGGGCGGGGCCGGGGTTCGCCCATCAGCTGCTTGCGCATGTTGGCCAGGCGGTTGCCGAAGGTCTGGGTGGCGGCCTTGAGCGCCCCGGTCGACCCGGAGCTGAAGTTGAGGACCGCCGGGTCCTCCGCTCGCATCTCGACACTCACCGGTTCGACGGTGCCTTCGGCCAGCAGGTCCGCGTAGGACAGCACTTCGGAATCCGCGCCGTCGAACTGCACGGCCGCGCAGTCGGCTCCCGAGGCCGTGATCGCGGCCAGGGCGTCCTCGCGGTGCGCCGCGTCGAAGACCAGGACGCGTACGGGGGCGTAGCCGAGGATGTGCGTGATCTCCGAGCGGCCCAGCCGGGCGTTGACGGGTGCCCGCAGCAGGCCGGCCTTGTAGAGCGCGAACTCGACCACCAGCAGTTCGCCGCGGTTCCACGCCACACTCGCGACCGCGTCGCCGGGGCGCAGCCCCCGCGCCACCAGGGCCGAAGCCAGGCGGTTGGCGTCCTGCTCCAACTGCCGGAAGGTCCATGACTGTTCACCGCACACCAGGGCGGGCTCGTCGGGCCGGTAGCGGGCACTGCGGGTGAGGTAGGCGCCCAGGTTCATGTTCAACCCCTGACTGGTTTCAAACATCCAGATCGTTTCCGGACAGGTTGTCCATTAACGTCTCGGCTGTCAAGGGTCTCTATACTGGGAGTTCGCTGCGGCCCCGGCCGCCGCATCCGCATCCCCTGGATCGAAAGGTGACGATGGCCGAGGACAGGCGCACACGCCGGACCCGGCGCGCGCTGCGCGACGCCCTGGTGGCATTGGTGATGGAGCGCGGCTTCGCGGCGCTCACCGTGGAGGACATCACCGAGCGGGCCGATGTCGCGCGCGCCACCTTCTACAGCCACTGCCGCGACAAGGACGACCTCTTCACCAGGGTCACCACCGACTTGCTCCAGGAGCTGGGGGAGCGCCTGCAGCCGCTCGCTGACAAGTCCGACACGGGATTCACCGGTGAGCCGCTGCTGGCGCTGTTGCACCACGCCGAGGAGGAACGCGACCTCTACCGGGTCATCCTGCGCGGCGAGGGTGACGGCAAGCCCCTGCGCATGTTCACCGAGGAGGCGGTGCGCCGCATCGCCGCCGTCTTCCGCCGCCGGGCGGAGCAGAACCACCGTGAACCGCGCATCGACCCCGAGGTCCTCGCCCGGGCCTGGGTCGGCGAGCACTGCGCCGTGATGCAGTGGTGGCTGGAGGGGGAGGCGGACCGGATGCCGGCCGAGGGGCTGGCCGAACTGCTGCTCGGCCTGTCCAGGCGCGGGCGCTACTGGGCCAGCGGATTCGATCCCGTCGGCTGACAGGTGGCACCGTGTCGGCTCGGGGCGGAAGGAGGCGCGGGCCGGACCCGCGCGGCGCCGTTCGCGCCGCCCGTGCGACGGGGGCGGGCCAGGGCTCGCAGGTCGGGCGCGGCCCGGGTTCGGCCGAGCGTACGGCCGGACCGAACGCCCTTGTCAGTGGAGATCGTTGAGGTGCCGTCCGAGCTCGATGAACGCCTGGACGAGTGGAACCTGCGGTGCGACCGGCGACATGATCTGGGCGCCGTAGTGCACCACGACGAGGTCCAGGCCGGGTGAGACGAACAGGCGCTGGCCGTGGATGCCACTGGCCATGAAGGACCCGTACGGATCGTTGGGGATCCACCACAGGTCGTGGTACGAGAGCGTGGCTGGCGCCGTCGTCGGCGCTCCGGGGAACCGGACCCGATGGGCGTACCCGTCCGGGACCCCGCTGACGATCGTGGTGGCGACGGCCTCCGGTACGACCTGCCGATCCCCGACCGCGCCGCCGCAGCGCAGCATCTCGCCGAGCCGTGCGACATCGCGCAGGGTCGCACTGAACCCTCCGCACGCGGCTTCGACGCCTTCCCCGTCGAGGAGGTAGTACGCGTCCTCCTCCGCGCCGATGCGCGACCACAGGAGTTCGCTGAGCAGCTCCGACGTGCTGGTTCCGGTGATGCGGCGGAGGACCGCGGCGAGTGCTTCGACGTTCCCGTTCTCGTAGCGGAACTCGGTGCCGGGTTCGCCGGTGGCCCGTGCGGTGGCCAGGTGCTCGCCGATGCCGGTCGGCCCGGCGTACCCGTACGGGCGCAGCTGGGGGGCCAGGACGGCGAAGTAGCGCTGGGCTTCCAGTGCCTTGTCGTACGGCCGGCCCGCGTAGCTCATCAGCGTGCCCATGTGGAGCAGGTGGTCGACCTCGGCATCACCGAAGGCCGTCCCGGCCAGCTCGGGGACGTACTTGCCGACCCGGGTGTGCCGGTCGAGCAGCCCTTGGTGTTCGAGTATCGCCGCCATCAGACCGGTGTACGACTTCGCCGCCGAGGCGTTGAAGTGCGGCACGTGGGATTCGTACCCGTGCAGGTAGCGCTCGTGGACGACGGCGCCCCGGTGCATCACAAGGAAGGCGTCGGTCTCGGCCGCGGCGAACAGTTCGGCCAGGCCGAGGGTGCGCCCGTTCGGGGCTGGGAACCGAAGGCCGTCGAGATCGGCTTCGCGCAGCGGTAGCGGCTGGGGCTGGGTGCGGCCACGCCACACGCGGCGGCTCGGTACGCTCTCGCGCCCGGTGACCGCGTGAACGCGTACCCAGGCGGGATCGGTGTATCCGCGCGCCCAGGTGAGGTCCGCCAGGGATGGTATCGGTGCCATGTGAACTCCTGCCTAGTAGACAGCATGAACGATAACGTACATGCTGTCTGGAATTTCCTCCAGGGTCCGGCATGGAGGGCGCCGCGACCACACCGAGGGCGGCGCAGGTCACTGAGGTGATGGCGAGGGCAAGGGGAGCAGGACCCGGAAGGTGCAGCCCTGGCCCGGGGCGGTGTCGAGGGTGATGTAGCCTCCGTGGGCGGCGGCGAGCGCCTGGGCGATGGCGAGGCCGAGGCCGGAGCCCCCGGTGGCGCGGTTGCGGGACTCGTCGGTGCGGTAGAAGCGATCGAATACCCGTTCGCGTTCGGTGGGGGTGAGTCCGGGCCCCTGGTCGGCGACCTCGAGGACGGCGTGGGCGCCGACGGTGCCGACACCGATGCGGATCGGGGTACCGGGCGGGGTGTGGGTGACGGCGTTGCCGATCAGGTTGGTGACGACCTGGCGGAGCCGGGCCTCGTCGGCGATCGCGGGGGCGTTGGAGGGTTTCCCGCCATCGGGGCCGGTGAGGGTGACCGGGCGGCCCTTGTCCAGGGCACGTACGTCGCGGAGGGCGTCGGCGGCCAGGGTGCGCAGGTCCATCGGGGCAAGGTCGAGGGCGAAGGCCGAGGCTCGGCCGGGACCGGCGGCCGCGTTGTGGGTGTCCTCGTCGAGGCGGGCGAGGAGGAACTGAGGTGACCCCCGGATTGTGGACACAGGGGTTTACGCCGCGAGTGAGCAGTTCTCCACCCTCGAAGGCGCGCTGGCGGGCATCTGACCACCCACGGCCACACCTCGGCCGAGGCGATCCACCCGCGCAGAACCCACGCTCAACCTCGGCGGGCGCGACAGGACGATCACTTCGGCCGAGGCACGCCAACACACGGACCCCAACAATCGCTACTCGCAGCACCCCATGCCGCATCCGCCAGCCGCAAGATCAATTATCGGAGCGGTCCCGGCCCGGATCGGGCACGGCATTCGGCACGAAGAGGCTCAGCCGATAGGTAGTCGGCTGCATCCGGCGCCCACAGAACGTGTCCATCCGCACCGCCGTCCAGTCGATCTGCGTCTCCGACGCCCGGAGGCCGTGGATGTGAGCGCGCCATTCCGACTCGTCCTGTGTCTCGAAGAGCACGTCCCAGCGGCCCTCGCCAGGCGCGAAGCGAGCGGCAGCCCGCCGCATCTCGTCCTCCTGCTGACACCTTCTCCTCCGCTGCCCTGGCATCGGCCCGGCATCGCCGACCTCCACCATCGCAGCAAGGCCATTACCTGCCACCCGAGACCAGCAGGACGTGAAGGCCCCCACAGCGACGGCCCCAGGAACGGCCATAACTCACAATTCGTCACAGATCAAGCACGTCAGCCCGAACTCTGCACGTGAGCTTGTACTTCACTCTGCAGATGAACTCGTACCCCGACAAGGCCCGGCGCTCGGTGGCGCAGCACTGTCCCGGCACAGGTCGGTCGGGTTGCGACGCGAGGGGAACCTAGCCAGCTCCACCAGCGAGTCACGGGGGTTCAACGGACACCTGAACATGGCGCATGATCCGGGTTCGAGCCTCGAAACCTGCAGGTCGGAGGGCGTGAGTGCGTACGCGCCGGGCCGAAGGGGAACCCGGTTGGCATGACTGGATGCACACCAGCGGCATCGGAGCTGTGGCCGATTACGAGTTGCCATGCCCCTCGCCCAATAGGGGAGAAGGACGGTCCGGCCCAGGTCCGCCGCACACTGCCACCAGCGGCGCGGAAACACCGTCGGGACCGTCGTCTGCAACGGTAGGGTCCACGTGTTGGCAAAAGGGGCCCGTCACTGCGCGGGGTCACACAGGGGGAGCTGCCGATGACCCGGTCGGCCCGTGCACGCGACGTCCTGTACGGCGCCCGATGGTGGGTCGTGCCTTTGACTGCCGCGGTCGGCACCGCGACGCTTCGCGCCTTCGGTCCATAGCGGGGGTGGGAACCCGGAGTCTGGGCGGTTGCGGCAACCACGGTCACCGTCTTGTGGCACATGTCCGTGCTTGGACGCATCGCGTTGGACAGCGCCCTGTTCCACGAGGTTTCCCGATGGGACTACTACGCCTACGCCGAGGTCGAACTCGGCGAAGTCCCGGCCCGGGACCGGCACGCCATCATGCGCCCGCTCCCGGGAGCGCGTCGAAAAGTTCACCCGGCTCCCCAACCTGGTCCACGTGTCGTTGGGGATCCCGGCGCCGACCCCGCACGGATACGCCGAGGCGAGCGCGCTGCAGGCCGAGGGCCGCCGTCACGTCTCGATCGGGCACCGGTGGCTCAATCGCGGCTCGCGGCATCTTCCAGCACGAGCTCGCACACTTGCGGGTGCAGGGACGTGCTCCGGCTCCTGTTCCGGCGTGCGGCGGGCTGTGGCCTCGCGGTGGCAGCAGCGTGGGGCTGGCCACCACCAACAGCTTCAGCGGTGTGCAGGGCGATGCTGATGGCGGGGGTGGCGGCCAGTTGGTGGAGCGAGCTCGCCTGCGATCGACCCGCACGACGCTCGTACGGGTCTCAGGTGGTCAGGGGGCGTTGTCGTGGACGATCGTGCGGCCGGGGTAGTGGGCCTCCAGGTAGGTGCGTGCTGCGGTGAGGTCACCGACGACGCCGACGGTGGTGCGGCCGTCCGGAGCGGCGCCGGTCTCGAAGATCTGAAAGTCGGGCCGACCAAGGCCCTGGAGTTCGCCTTCGAGCGGGTAGTCGTGGCCGGGCCGCCACACCAGGTCCGAGGTGACGTGACCGCTCACCACCCGGGTGCGGCCTGGGAACCGCTCCTCCAGGACACGGCGCGCGGCGGATAGGTCGCCGATGACCTCGACGGTCTGGACACGTTCGCCGGGCTGCGCGCCCACGGTATCGATGTGCCAGGTGGCCGGGCCGATGCCGGTGCGGTAGATGCTCTGTTGGAGGTCGGCCAGTGCCTGGCCGCGCAGCGGTCCCGGGGTCTGGGTGGCGGCGGCCGAGCCGCAGGCCAGGGCCAGGACGCCGGCGGTGGCCGCGATCCGGCCGATGAGCGCGACGTTCACGACGGTGCCCTTTCATCAGGTCAGTGGGGTCATGGGGTCAGGCAAGGGAGAGGCCGAACTTGCTGATGATCGGCGCGATCGGCACGAAGACGACGGTGTCCCAGCACGTGACGCGCGCGGCGGTGTCGACGCCCGAGTTGCAGGCAACGGTATTTCCGCCGCCGGCGCTGATGATGCCCCGGGCCTGCATGTCCTCCCCGCCGGTAACGCTGGCGATCACCGGCCCGCCGCTGTCGCCCTGGGCCACCGTGATGGTCGAGTCGTCAGTGCGGGTCGCATAGTCGAGGTCGGAGCGCCAAGCCCCCTGCACGGACGTGGCGACGTCCGTCTTGGTGATCTTCAGACCGCAGTGCACACCGCTCATGGCGCCGTTGTCGCACACCAGGTCCCCCACGTTGTTTCGCCCGGCACCAAAGGCCCGCTTGACGTAGCCGGTCCCGTTGTTCCACATCCCGTCATAGAACTTCCCGGACGGGCTGCCCTTGAGGGTGATGAGAGCGGCGTCCAGACCGGAGTCGGAGTCGGAGACCGCGCCGATCTCGGTGCCGGTGCCGGTCTTGTAGGTCCCGGAGGCCCCGCAGTGATGCGCGGTGATCATGACGGCCTTCCTGTCGCGCCAGGCCCCGAAGCCCGACGTACAGAACCCTCCACCGGGGACGGCAAGCTCGGCTCCGCCGCTCCAGGGGTTGGCGTCGCTGTGGCGAGTCGCGGTGGCGGTGGGGGCGGTGGCCGGGGTGGCTACGACCGGGACACCGGCAAGCTCGGCGGCGCGGGCGGCAACCTGCTCGCGCGTGAGAGCACGGTTTCGGTGGACAGGGCCAGGGGTGTAGTCGACAACCAGTCCGGTGCCGTCCGCCGCGGGCCCGGCCGAGTTCCACACCGCGCCCGCGTCGCCGCGCACCGCGGCCGCCACGAGCCGGTCCCGCGCCTCGCGCAGCTGCCGCAGGGTGTAGGGCGCCTGCCGAACCGTGGCGGCGATCCCCGGCGGGGTGTGCATCAACAGGTCGGTAATGCGCTCGGGCACGTCGCCGTGCCAGTACAGGGTCAGGCGGCCCTGCTGCGGATCGACGGTGTGCCCGGCATACCCCGGAATCGTCGCGCGCTGGTGCTCCGGTACCGCGGTGATGGCGTCGGCAAGCCGGTCAAGGACTACCTGACGCCGGAGTACCTCGGGGTCCACGACGCCAACCGTGCGCTGGGCGCCGGGCGCGAGCGACGCGGCAGCCGCATGGACTGGCACCGTGGCGAGAAGTCCGAGCATGGCCCCGACGACGGCCGTCCTCCTGATACGCACCCGCCCAGTACCCCACGCCGTGGGCCAACAACGCCAGCGCCCAGCTGCATTGTCACCCGCACGAGCGAAGACCCACCAGCGTTGGCTACTGGCTGCCACCCGAAGCGAGTGTCGAGACCGCCGTGGTGGCGGCTGGACCAGGTGTGACCATGATGTAAGTCGGCACCGGCGCGGCAGCCGCATACCAGCCGGCGCCAAACGCGACGACGCCAAGCAGGAGCCCCCCAAGGACGATGCGCTGCTTTATGACCCCAGGGTAAGAGGGTGAAGACGTCAACTACGATGCCACGACGGCCAGATGGCACATTGGCGTCAATGGGTGTTGACATGTTGGGCCTGTGGTTCACACAGCGAGGGCCTGTCGAGCGCACTCGGACAGAGCTGCTGCGCCGGGAACGCCGCGCGCCTGGTAGCGCCGCATCGTGGTACGCATGGCTTGGATGGACTCGGTGTTGTGCTTTGAGGTGATGCCGTCCATCAGGTTCAACACCTCCCCCAGGTCGAGACGGCCTCGTCCATGTGGCCGCGCTGGTCGAGCGTGCTCGCCAACTCGCCCAGCGTGAGAGCGTGGATACGCCTGAACTTCTCCGGGTCGCGACCGGCCAGGGCAGCACGGCGGTGCTTCTCCGCGTTCCTGTGGTCACCGAGTTCCGAGAGCGTCTTCCCCGTGTCGGAGCTGATGGTGGCACCGGCCGGTCCGGCGGCCAGGGCGCAGTCGGCGACCGGGTCATTGGCGCGGACCAACGCGTCCTCGGCGGACAGCAGCGCGTCTGCGGCCCTGCCGCCCTGCCGACTCCGGGTTCCCGCCTCGCGGGACGCAATTCCGGGCGCCGGACGACAGTGGGCACTGCCGTCCGGCGTCATGAACAACGGCACAACGCCGACAACCTGGGTTGGCTTTCCCACGAACATCCGGCCGCGTGTCGCGCACTCAGCGCCCCGATGTGGCAAGTCCGGGCGGCACCGACGTGACGGTGTCCGGACGTCAGGAGGCAGGCAGCGGCGCGGGCCAGTCCTGCTCACGCAGTTTGTCCAGGGTCTTCGCCTCGGCATCCAGGGTCTCCTTGACCTTGCCGAGCTCTGCCGAGTTCTTGTTGATCACCTTGTTCTGGAGGTCCGACTCTACGGCGAACCACACGCCGAGCAAGTTGGTCTCCTGCTTGCAAGCCACGTCGGCCTGGGCCTGATCGATCTCCTGGCTGCTCGCGGGCCCGGTGGCCGTCTCGAAGGGGTCGCTGGCCTTGAGGGGGTCCGTGACGCTGTAGCCGCGCGCCTTCATGCAGGCGGACCATGAGGTGACGGCGGCGACGACCTCGGGGTCGGACTGGGAGTCGGCGAACGACGCGGCCTTAATGGTGGTGACGACTCCCTCTCCCCCGCCGGCCGGTCCGGCGGGTCCGCCGCTGGCCCCCGGCAGCAAACGATCGAGCTCGGTGAGACAGCCGCCCTCTGGCAGGGCCTTGCCCGCGAACGACGTCACACGTTGGCCGTCCTGGGGATTGACGCCCATCAGAACGGTCTGCGCGTCCTGCGTCAGCTGCCCGAGTACGGCGGGTTTCGCGCTCGGGGCGTCGGAGGTGTCAGGCCGGGGGTGGTAGCCCCACTTCCGGGCCGCTTCGGCGTCAGAGATTCCGTAGCGGCGACGCATGACGTCGTACCGGTCGTACCAGGGGCTGGCCTTGGTAGGCCTGGGCGGCACCGTATACGCCTGGTCGTAGCGCCTCATGCAGTCGCCGATCGCGGCCTGCCGCAACCAGTCGTAGTCCACAGCTTGCGCCGGTGTCAGCATGTAGGCCTCGATGGGCAGACTGAGTTCCTCAACACCGTTGGTGACGCGCGGCGTTGGAACCGGCGTGAGCGGCGCGGACGGGCCCGACGCGGCACAGCCCGCTTGAGAGAGGAGTGTGGCGGCAAGGAGCGTGACGGCCGCCAGTGTGCGGCGGACGTGACGCGGTGAGGCGGTGCGTTTGCTGTCCGCCGGTCGTAGTTCGTCGGTCTTGTGAGGGATGGGTGTGCCGGATCGGTGGCGGGGCCTCATGCATCTCCTGAAGTTCGTGGGCGTTGCCCGAGAGCGATGGATAGGGACAACCGAGACCGTCCCCTTCACCCGTTCCCGGAGCAGGGGCGGCGGCCTGTTGCTGGTGTGTGCTGGCGACGTCGGTGAGTGTCGGGTCCGCCCGCCAGGGGGCCGCTTCGCCGCCCGGGAGAGGCGAAGCGGCCCCGGCTGCTCAGGCTCGGTAGTGGACTTCCGGGCCGTAGGGGGTTTCGGTTGTGAGGCTCGGCGGGACGGCTTGCGTTCGCTGCGATGGGCAGCGAGGACGCGTGCCCTCCTGGTGATGAGGTCCTCGAGCGGGAGGGCAACGCCTTCGGGCGGATCTGCGCTGGTCGTGTCTGCTGCGAAGGAGTCCGGCGCCGGGCGCCTGTGGTGGCAGGCCGGGCTAGCAGGAGAGCGCCGCGCTCTCGTTCTTGTTCTTGACGTAAGAGTTGAGGTTGCCGCCACGAAGGGGCGGGATCCAGGTGACGTCGCCGTCGGTGTTCCAGTTCGAGTACACGCCGAGGTTGCAGTTGTTGGTGTCGTTCTCCGCGCTGGCCGCGTTGTGGTAGACGCGCTGGCCGGCACCGTTGGAGCCGTACTGGTCGCGCTCGAAGGGAGTGGTCCAGGTGCGGTTGAAGTTCCACAGCCTGTACGGGGACTTCCAGACGGCACCGTTCGCACCGGAGTTGTAGTAGAGGCAGAAGTACACGGCCTCCTCGTGGCTGCCGTTGGTGCAGCGGAAGGGGGCGCTGTAGGTGCCCCAGCCGTTGCTCCAGGAGCTGGCGGCCTGCGCCTGGCCAGCGCCGGGGATCAGGGCGCTGCTCGCGGCTGTCAGGGCGGCGGCCGTGAGGAGGGCCTTTCGTGTGCGCGAGGTGAGACGGCTGCGCGTGGTCGTGATGGTCGTCATCAGGTCTGCCTTTCGTCGGGTGGCGGGTGTGCTGTGTTGTGGCCGGGTGGTCAGGTGGGTGCGCTGCAGCGCCAGATGGCGCTGCGGTCGCCGTGTCAGGCCGCGGTGGGGACCCGTGCTGCTCGGGCCCTGAGCTCGGTGAGCGGCAGCGTGCTGGCGATGGTGAGCGCTTCGTCGAGCGTTTCGGCCACGGGGGCGCCGGTCGCGACGAGTGCGGCGCGTGAGTGGGAGCCCCCCGCGTACACAGGGGCGGGGTAGCGAGGCCGGCAGCGACGGACGCGCCTACGGTAAGAAGCCGCTGTCGGGGGTCGAGGACCGCGAGGGCGATCATGGCTGCTGCGGACGTGGTCGCGGCCGCGATCAGCGGAAGGCGCTGCCCATGCCGATCCACCAGGCGGCCGAGCACAGGCTGGCCGATCGTCGCCGCGAGGCCGTAGAGCCCTGCAACGACGCTGGCCCACAGGTAGCCGCTTCCCGCGGCCACCGCGCACAGCAGAATGGCCAACGGCGCGGACGCCACCGGAAGACGACCGACGAGCGAGGCCAACAGCAGGTGCGGAACATGCGGAACCGTCAGTACAGCGCGAACTCCGGCAGACGGATCACGGAGAATGGGATCGGCCTTCGCCGGCCGAATCGAGACTGGCATGAATGTCCCTGGGAGTGATTTTATCGCAAAGCCCCGAATACCCCGGTCCTCAGAATTGACGAGGCGCCAGAGAGGGCGGCTGTGCGGACTGCTAGGCAGTGCCCGGGACGGCCCTGGCCGGATTCCGGCGGCTGCGCCAGGACCGGATCGGCAGCCGTTGGCGACGGCGTCCCCGCCGCGCCTCCGCAACCAGACGCGCATGATCCGCCTCACGGATGCGCTCCTGCATGGTGAACTTGGCCATTTCGAAATGAAGCCAGTCCACGACAGACGACCCCTCCTCGTACCAGATCAGCAGTTGACCGAACCGGCCCATCAGGGCCATTCCGCTGGGCCGGACACCGAAGCTTTTGCTTCGTCGAGGACGCTAGCCACCGCCGCCGGAGACTGCAGTACGGAAGGGCTGAGCGCGGCACCAGGAACCCGCATTACGGGAAAGGATCCACGGAGTTCCCGCCCAGCGGAATCCCGGGCCGCGCGCAGCCCTTGCACCGGTCGACGGTCCACTACCTGGCCGGGCCCGCGCACTCCGCCGGCCAGGACCGTCTCCAGCGCGGTCCACCGCTCCCGGAGCGTCGACTCGCGTATGGCCCGTCCTGGCACGGCAAGGACGTCGAAGGCGCCGTACAGCACCTGGACCCCGGTCGCGGCCCGCGCCGCCGGGGTGGGCAGCAGCACGGTGAAGTTCAGCTGGCCATCCGGACCGGCGGCAACGCCGTCGAGGACCAAGCCGACCGGCAACGCGGACAGCGCGGGGACCCGCTAGGGGAACCGGCCGGTGAGGTCGGTGCCGCACCGGGAGCACGACCGCGCCTCGCGCCTCTCCAGGATGTGGGCGACCGTCCGAATTCCGTCGATCGGGGAATACTCCCGTCCTCCCGCGCGCCGCCGTGTCCCAGGCCGGGCGTCAGTGCCTGGCAGCGCGTGGCCGGGCTATGCGAAGGGCGCCGGTCACGCAGTTGGACGACTATGTTCGGGGCCAGCCGTGCTCGGGGGTTCACGGCTGGCCCGCCGCCTTCCAGGATGGCCCGCGCTGCCGGGTGGCGCGTGCTCAGCTGGGCCGAGTGCGTCACCAAGGCGGCCGCTTCGGGATGCAGGGGTACGTACCACCAGCCCCGTCACCAGCGCGGCAACGTTCTGGGGGAGACGAGTGGCCCGGTGCGGCGCCGGCGACTGAAGGTGGTGGGCCGGGAGGCGTGCTTGCTGCGCGTGATCGACGGCAAGCCGGAAGGCGCGCCGTGAAAAAGTGGGTTTCGCTGGTTGTTTGGAGCCACTCACGTGGTGTCGTATGCCTGGCCGACTGCCCCCTCCGGCCGGACTGACCCGGCTCCATGTCGAACGGGTCCGAGGTCGCCTCCAACCGGGTGGCGGCCGCACGCCGCCCTGGGCCGGGCTGGGCCGGGGCAGCTGCTGAGCCGCTACACCGCCGCCCCCTGCCTGCCCGATGTGCGCGGGGACACGACCCCCGGGGGCGGGGTCGGCGGGTGCGTCGAGCGGCTTCATCAACCTCCAGCGCACGATCACGCGTCACTACGACGCCATCCGCTCCGCTCTGATCACCGGCCTGTCCAACGGACTGATCAGGTCCACCAACACCAAGACCCGACTGATCATCCGGCGCGGCTTCGGCTTCCACTCCGCAGACGCCGCAATCGCCCTGGTCATGCTCACCCTCGCAGGCCCCAGCCCCACTCTCCCAGGACGCCAACCCTCAACAACATGACCCACACATCACGTAGGAGAGCCCCAAAACGGGCTCTCCTGCCGTATGTGTGGGTGCGCTGATCTACGGCTGGACGTGAAACACGCCGTCCTCTGTGACCCTTGAGGTGTCGAAGCCCAAATTGGATCAAGCAGAGAGACGGCGTGCCTGCCTTCAGCATATGGAAGCGCACCCTGATGGTCGAAAACACCGTGGTCGAGACGGTGCGCTGGGACAAATCAGAACAATGTGCAGTCGCGTCGGTACGGCCTGACGCGCGGCGGCGTGGACGGTGCGGACTGTGCCGACGCCCGGCTCCTTGGTACGACCGGGGACGCGGCCGACGCCGGTGGCGGGACCTGGACCACGGGGCGGTGCGGGTGTTCCTGGAGGCCGACGCCCCGCGGGTCGCCTGCCCCCGGCACGGCCCGACCGTGGCAGCGGTGCCATGGGCCCGGCACGACGCCGGCCACACCCTGGCCTTCGACCAGCAGGCCGCGTGGATGGCCGCCGAATGCTCCAAAAGCGCCGCGGCCGAGCTGTTGCGCTGCACCTGGCGCACGGTCGGCAGGATCGTCGAGCGCTACACCGCCGACCGCGACCGGGGCGCGGACCGGCTGGCGGGGCTTGCTCGGATCGGGATCGACGAGATCTCCTACCGCAAGGGCCAGCGCTACATGACCGTCGTGGTCGACCACGACACCGCCCGCGTGGTCTGGATGGCCGACGGCCACGGCACCAACGTCCTCGCCCGGTTCTTCGACGAACTCGGCGAGGTTCGAGCCGCGCGGCTGACGCACATCAGTGCCGATGGCGCTGCCTGGATCGCCCAGGTCATTGCCGAGCGGGCACCGGGCGCGCTGCGGGCGATGGATCCCTTTCACGTGGTTGCCTGGGCGACCGAGGCGTTGAACACCGAGCGCCGGGCCTCGTGGAACCGGGCCCGGCACGAGCTCGGTGACCGGGAGAAGGCGAGGGCGTTGAAGGACTCCCGCTTCGCGCTGTGGAAGAACGGCGAGGACCTGACCGACCGCCAGGTGGCCAAGTTGGCCTGGATCGCCGCTACCGATCCCAGGCTCCACCGCGCCTGGCGATTGAAGGAAGCCCTGCGGGCCGTCTTCGCCCTGGCCAAGCGCCGTCCCACCGCCGCCCTCAAGGCCCTGGACCAGTGGATCGGCTGGGCCCGCCGCTGCCGCATCCCCGCCTTCGTCGATCTCCAGCGCACGATCACCCGGCACTACGACGCCATCCGCGCCGCGCTGATCACCGGCCTGTCCAACGGGCTGATCGAGTCCACCAACACCAAGACTCGACTGATCATCCGCCGCGGTTTCGGCTTCCACTCGGCCGACGCCGTCATCGCCCTGGTCATGCTCACCCTCGCGGGCCCCCGCCCTACCCTGCCGGGACGCCAACCCGCGACAGCATGACCCACACATCAAGCAGGAGAGCCCCAAAACGGCCCTCCGCCACCACATCGATCTCGCCCACGGCAGCTGACGTCTACTCATTCACGCGCCCACGATTTACCCTTGCAGCCGACCAAGATTGCAACCCGGCACAGGACGCTCTTGCAGTCTGCCCCTGGTGCCCTGCCGAGCTGGCACAACGTGCCGATCTCCGCGGCTACAATCACGACTAGAGCCTGTCTTCAAACTCCCATCCCCCACTCCGTCCCTGATCCGTCGACCGACACCACAGGTCGGCGCAGTCCGGGCCCTGACATACGATCACGTCTCGGGTCATCGTGGGTCGGGGCAATGGGGTGTGGATGTTCAATCTGCTGGTGTCGCAGACGGAGCCGAGGGCGTACCGGACGCTGAGCGATGCGCTGCAGGCAGCCCCGGCCGGGGCGGTCAACATCGCGATCACGCCCGGTCACTACCGGACCGAGGCGTACCGGTTCTGGGGAACGGCGACGATCACCGCGCTCGGCCCGCGCGGGTCCGTCGTGATCGACTGCTCCGACGAGCACAACCTCCAGATCGAGGGCCGCACGACGCTCCAGCGCCTGGTCCTGCGCAACTGGCACCCGGACGGGCTGGCGCTGAGCGTCGTCGGCGGCACCGCGGTGGTGGAGGACTGCGAGTTCGTGAGTCGGTCGGCCACCAGCGTGTCGGCCCGCAGCGGCGCGGAGCTGTTCCTGCGCGGGAGCACCGCCCGCGACGCCGGCATCGCCTACCTGGACGCCGCCGGCGTGATCGAGGGCACCGAGGTGATCGGCGCCGGGGCGTGCGGGATCGCGCTGCGTGACGGCGCCCGGGTGAGCGTGCGCAACTGCCGGGTCAACGGGGCCCGGGAGCACGGGATCTGGGTCACCGCACGGGCCAACCCGCTGATCGAGCAGTGCGAGATCGACGGCCCGGACCAGGCCGGGATCATGGTCGACGCCCACGCCAGGGCCGCGATCCGCGGCGGCTCCGTCTCCGGCTCCAAGCTGTGCGGGCTCGTGGTCCGGGACGACGCCCACGCCACCGTGGAGGGGCTGCGGATCACCGCGGCCGCGATGGACGGCGTCTGGTGCACCACCCGCGGTGTCCTGACCGCCGACGGGGTCACCGTGCAGGACGCCCGCCGCAACGGGGCCGTCGTGGACGACGGCGCCGCGGCCACGCTCACCAACTGCGTCATCGAGGGGTCGACGGACCTCGGGCTCGCGGCCGGCGGCGGGGGCGGCAGCCGGACCGAGGTGACCGGCGGCCGGATCGAGCGGAACAAGGTCGGCGTCGGCTTCGGCGACGACGGCGCGCTCACCATGACCGCGGTCGAGCTGACCCGCAACGCCGACGCCGGCCTGGTGCTCATGCCCGGCGGGCCCGCCCGGTTGCGCAACGTCACCGTCACCAGGACCGAGGGCCCCGGGCTCATCGTGTTCCGGGGCGCCGACGCCGACATCAAGGCACTGGTCTCGACGGCCAACCAGAAGGGCGACCTGCGGGACTTCCAGCCGACGCCGAACTCCACCACAGCTCCTGCCACTACCCCCGCCCCGCCGTCGGCGCCGCCCCGCCCGTCCGTCCCGTCCGCCGAACGGCCGACCGGCAGTACGGCGCCGACCTCCGCCCCGAACGCGTCCCTGGACGCGCTGCTCACCGAGCTGGACGCCATGATCGGCCTGCGCGAGGTCAAGGAGGAGATCGGCAAGCTGGTCAAGTTCCTGCGGGTGGCCGAGCAGCGCCGCCGCGCGGGGGTGGCCCAAGGGCCGTCGATCGGGCGGCACATGGTGTTCTCCGGCTCCGCGGGCACCGGCAAGACCACCGTCGCCCGGCTGTACGGGCGGCTGCTGGCCGCCCTGGGCGTGGTCGCCGACGGCCACGTCACCGAGGTCTCCCGCGCCGATCTGGTCGGCAAGGTGCTCGGCGAGACGACCCAGAAGACCACCGCCGTCTTCCACAACGCCCGCGGGGGCGTGCTGTTCATCGACGAGGCCTACACCCTCTCCCGCCGCTTCGGCGTGGGCACGGACTTCGGCCAGGAGGCGATCGACACCCTGGTGAAGCTGCTGGAGGACCACCGGGACGAGGTCGTCGTCGTGTTCGCCGGCTACTCGGCCGAGATGCGCGAGTTCCTCTCCGCCAACCCCGGCCTCCAGTCCCGGGTCTCCCGCACCATCGAGTTCGAGGACTACACCCCGGACGAACTCGTCGCCATCGTCGAGGGGCTGACCGCGCAGTTCGACTTCGTCCTCGCCGACGGCACACGCGAGGCCCTGAAGGCCCACTTCCAGCAGGCCCGGCGCACCGCGACGTTCGGCAACGGGCGCGAGGCCCGGCGCATCTTCGAGGCCGCCATCCAGCAGCAGGCGCTGCGGCTGGCCGACCACGACGACCCCTCGCCCGAGGAACTGGTGCAGCTCCTGCCCGAGGACCTGAACGGCGTGGTCGACCGCGGCCTGGGCACACGCTTCGGCGAGGCCAGGGACACCGACCAGCTGAACGCCATCCTGGGCGAACTCTCCGCCATGGTGGGCCTGGAGAGTATCAAGCAGCAGATCCGGGACCTGATGGACCTGATCGTGATGGCCCGGCGCCGCCGCGCGGCCGGCCTGCCCGCCGACCCGCTGCCCAGCCACCTGGTCTTCTCCGGCCCGCCCGGGACGGGCAAGACCACCGTCGCCCGGCTGTACGGCTCGCTGCTCGCGGCCTTGGGCGTCCTCGCCCGCGGGCAGGTCGTCGAGGTCTCCCGCGCGGGCCTGGTCGGCGCGTTCACCGGGCAGACCGCGGCCCTGACCGCCGAGGCCTTCGAACGGGCCCGCGGCGGTGTGCTGTTCATCGACGAGGCGTACGCCCTGGTCCGCCCGGCCGGCTCGGGGCCCGACTACGGGCAGGAGGCGATCGACACCCTGGTGAAGCTGATGGAGGACCACCGCGACGAGGTCGTCGTCATCGTGGCCGGCTACACCGACGAGATGCAGTCCTTCCTCGCCGCCAACCCCGGCCTCGCCTCCCGCTTCTCCGCCACCGTCGAGTTCCCCGCCTACGGCCTCGACGAACTCGTCGAGATCCTGGTCCGGATGGCCGAACCCGCCGGTTACACCCTCCCCGCCGACACCCTGGCCGCCGTGCGCTCCCACCTCACCACCCACGCCCCCGACTACGCCCTCGGCAACGCCCGCGAGGTCCGCAAACTCCTCGCCGCCGTCCAGACCGCCCAGGCCCGCCGCCTCCGCGACCGCGAACGCACGGGCCTGGAGACCACCGTCGACGACCTCCGCCTCTTCCACCCGGAGGACATCGACGCCTAGATGAATGATGCGAAGGGTTAGTGGTCGTAGGCGATCAGCGAGCGCATGACGGGCTGGCCGGTACGGTCGTTGTGCCAGATCCCGACGGTGAGTGCGAGGACGCGTTGCAGGACGCGGACCGTCACCCCGCCGGGGGGTGCGGCCCTGGTGGCGTTCGAGGTCGAGCTGGGCCTTGAAGGTCTGGTTGACCGACTCGATGATCTGCCTCAGTGGCCTGAACAGCCCTGATCCGGGCCGCTGCGGTTCGCCTTTACGGGCGGGCCGCAGCAGCCGGACATCCCGTTCGCGGAGTTCTTGTTCGAACGCGGCGCCGAAGTAGTTCCGGTCGCCGATCAGGGTCTGTCCGGGCCGGCCGGTGAGCAGGCCCGGCCCGGTGTCGAACATGCCGAGCAGGGTCTCGCGTTCGTCGGCTTTGGCCCCGGTCAGGGCGAATGCGATGGGCAGGCCGTGCAGGGTGCACACCAGGTGCAGCCGAAGTCCCCAGAAGAACCGGGAGTGGCTGGCGCAGTAGCCGTAACCGGCCCAGCCGGCCAGGTCGGACCGCTTGACGGTCTCCCGGGAGCGTCCGCACTCGACCGGGGTGGAGTCGACGACCCACACGGTGTCCGTCCACAGCGAGGTGTCCGTCGCGAGCAGGCGGTTCACGCGGGCGATCAGGTCGGCAGCCTTGCGCAGTCGTCTGTTGTAGCCCGACTGCCCGGGCAGGTACGGGAACAGGTGCCGCAGGTGGGCGCGGGCGTGGCGGACCCAGCGACGTTCGGAGGTGAAGCCGAGCAGGGCCTGCATCACCGCGAGGGTGACCAGTTCGGCGTCGCTGAGCCGGGGTGCGATCCCGATCTCGGGCCGCCAGGGGGCCAGATGCGGCGAGTCCTTCAACAGGTCGTCGGTCTTCACGTAAAGTGCGGTGGCGAGGGAGTCCAGGTCTGGCGTCACAACCGATCTCTGGACTCCCTCGCCTCATTTCATGCTCCGACGGCGGGCGATAACCGGGTGTGTTGTCGGAGCGTCCGGCTCTACGCTGCGGCCGTGACGTTCTATTCCGGCTGGGGCCCCAGCCCGGCGTTCGACGATCAGGCCCTCACCGTCGACATCGCCGGCTCGGTGCCGACGGCTGCCGACGCCCAGCAGGTGACAGAGATCCTCTTCGCGTGGGGCTGGCGGGTACGCAAGCAGTCCTGGACAGAGTTCGAAGCTGAGCACACCTACGCCCGGTTGTCAGTGCTCCCGCTGGACCCGGTGACCTTCACGGGCGAGATCGCGATCACTGGGATCACGGAACTGATCGACACCTTCGGCCGGATCGGCCACCGCTGCACCATCGAACTCTATGACCCGGATAGCGGCGAACTCCTCGCCGAACGCCCTGTCCGCCCATAGCCAAGCCTCGAACCGACGGACGGCCACGCTTGTTGACCGCATACGACCGCTAACCCTTGGCATCAGTCATCTAGAGATCGAGCCTATTCAGAGAGGCCACCGATCGGGTGACGGCCTGGTGGTCGGGATGAGGGCAGAACGAACGAGGCTCCCGGGCGGTTGAGCGAGATGTCTCACGTCTCAAACAACCAGCCAGGAAGCCTCGTTGGTCACCTATCCTGCCGCACTGGACCTGCCTCACGCGCTCGTTGAGTGGGTCACCATGCTCATCGTCACCCGGGAGGGTGACCGCCGTTGCAAACTCCGGCCCTCCCAGCGAGCCCTGGTCGCTGGCCTGCCGCTACTGCGCGCCGAGTTGGTGGGCGCGCAGGGCGGCGGCGCCGGTTTCGGCGAGCCAGTCGGCCAGGGTGCGCAGTCCGGGGTGGATGACGCGCAGCGCCTCAATGTCGGCGTGCCAGCGGTGTCCGGTGGCCCACTGCCGGCGGACCTCGGCGAACTCCGGGTTCAGCGCGGCCGCCTCCTCGTGGGTGACCCACTCGTAGCGCACCGGGATGCCGGTCGCGGCACTGATCGCGGCGGCGGCCTCGACCGGGGTGAGGTCATCGCCGGCCAGCTCCAGGGTCCGCCCGGCGAACCGCTCCGGCTGCTCGAAGGCCAGGGCCGCGAACTCGGCGATGTCCTCCAAGGCGATGACCTGCAGCGGCTCGTGCGGGGCGAAGAGGTGCCGGTGGACGCCGTCGACGATCCCGTCGAGGCCGACGCCGGTCCCGAAGTAGTTCGTCATGAACCGCACCGGGCGCAGCACGGTCACCAGCGGGAACCGCTCGCGCAGGTACTGCTCGACGCGCCGCTTCCCCGGGGCCGCGAACGCCGCGCCGGAGGTCGAGGCGACGCCGGTGAACACCACCTGGCGGACTCCCGCGGCCGCCGCCGCGTCGGCCAGCGCCCGGCCGCGGGTGAACTCCAGCTCGTGGTCGGTGCCCTTGGGCCCGTAGGCCACCGGCGGTACGGCGAACAGCGCGGCGGTGCCGGCCAGCGCCGGTTCGAGGCCCGACGGCTCGTCGAAGTCCGCGCGGACCAGCTCGGCTCCGGCCTCCGCGAGCGCCACGGCGGCGGGCGAGGACGGGTCCCGGACCAGTGCGCGCACCGCCCGGCCGCCGGCCAGCAGCCGCCGTGCCGTCGCGGCGCCCTGCCGGCCGGTGGCGCCGGTCACGGCAACGGTGCCCCGGGCGGTGCTGGTGTTGTCGGTCATGTTGTCCTCCCTCTCCCCGGGGTCGTGCCCAGGGACGCTGTGGTGAGCTCGATCCATCTGGAATACTCCAACCCGTTTGACTCCGGGGAAACAAGGGGTTTCGTGACATGACCGCAGTGATCGGCGGCGGCGACCGGGCCGACGCCCGCCGCAACCGGGCCAGGGTGCTGGCCGCCGCCGGCGAGGCGTTCGCCGAGCAGGGGCTCGATGTCCCGCTGGGCGAGATCGCCCGCCGGGCGGGCGTCGGCGCCGGCACCGTGTACCGGCACTTCCCGAGCAAGCAGGCCCTCCTGGAGGCGGTGTTCGCCCAGCAGCTGACCGACCTGGTCGCCTCCGGCGAACGGCGGATGGCCCGGTTCGCACCCACCGAGGCGTTCTTCGGGTTCGTCCTGGACGTCGTCGAGACATCCCACCGGCGCGGCCCCCTCTGCGACGTCGTGGCCGCCGACGCGAGCTGGCCGCGCCCGGTGCTCACGGCCGCCGTGCTGAGGTTCCGCCAGGTCCTGGCGGCGCTGCTGGAGGCGGCGCAGCGGGTCGGCGGCGTCCGCGCCGACGTCGGCCCCGACGACGTCGCCGCCCTCACCCTCGGGTGCGTCGCGATGCTCGACGCGCGCCGTGATCGACCGGCGGGCCGCAGGCTCGTCCGGCTGACCCTGGACGGATTGCGTCTCCCCGGTTCCGTCACGGAAGTCCGGGGCTTTCGTGACGGAACCGCCGGCCCCGGCGGCCCCGGTGCGCGTGGTGTGCGCGGGGACGCGGTCGCGTGCTGCGAGGAGTGCGGGGCCGCGCTCGCCGTCCGACCCACCGGCCGACCGGTGCGCTACTGCGGCGCCACCTGCCGCCAGCGGGCCCGCCGTCGGCGCCTCGCGGGCTGACCGGAAACGTCCGGTCCACCCGGTGGATGCTCCCCAGGCCATCCGCACCCGGTGGCGCGCCCTCGTCACCGCGCGCCAGCACCGCCTCCGCAGCGGCGGCGCCAGAGAGGAAGCCGGCTCCCCGTCGAATCCCGTGGCGGCTCGCCTGGAGCTATGGCGCGGCGGTGGCCAGGGTGTCGTCGACCAGGACCTCGGGCACCGGGTCCGCGGCGGAGCGCGCGGTGCTGGAGCGGGCCGCCGACGCGATGGAGCAGGCCAGCGGCCGGGAGATCGTCCCCGGCGGCGAGGGACAGCTCGACGACGAGCTGCGCTACGCCTTGGCCGCCGGCCTGGTGACCGGCAACCCCTACGCCGGCGGCCTGCCGGTACTGGCGCCCGGGGAACGGGTCGCGCTCACGGCGGTGTGCGCGCTGGTCGCGGCGACGCCGGTCACGGTGCTGAACGACCCGGTACGTGAGCTGCCCGTACTGTGCGCGGTGATCGACGACGCGCCGGCCCTGGCCGCGTGGGAGCCGCTCCCGGCTGGAGACACGGCCGGTCGATGACACGCCCTCCCGCCCCTGCCGGCAGAACGCAGGTGGCGCCGGGTCCGACCGGCCCCGCCTGGTACGTAGTCAGTTCGAGTGAAGGTCCGTCACCGAACGATGAACCGGCGCCCGGCCGCCGTAGCCTCGCCTCGACCGAGGTGCGCGACGCGTTTCGCAGCCGCAGCAGTCCATCGACGCGGAAAGGCCATCGACAGCATGACGCACACAACGGGCGGGAACGACACGACGACCGCGGGGCCCTCCCGCCGCAGGCTCCTCAAGATCGGCTTCGGCGCGGTCGTCGGGACGGCGGCAATCGGCTCAGGCACCCCCGCGGCCGTCGCCGGCGGGCCCAACGACCCGACCATCCCAACGATCGCCACCAAGGTGAAGAACCTCAGCGGCGACGCCGAGACGGGGTGGCTCGGCGCACCGTGGACGGACCTCGGCATCCCCGTGCGGTGTCCCGACGGCAGCATGCTCTTCGTCTGCGGCGACACCTTCGACGGCAACGGGGTGGGCGACGGCAACTGGTACGCCCCCGCCGGCCTGCGCTCCAGTAGCGCGGACCTGAACAACCTGCGAATCGACGGCGTCGTCGGCGGCGACCACGCCCGCAGCCTTGTCGACGAGCCGCACAACCCGGTCGGCGACCACCGCACGACGGCGATCCCCTCCGACGTGTTCGTCGTCGACGGCGTGATGTACATGCACCTCATGCGCGGCGTCCTCTACGACACCCACCACACCGACTTCTGGCGCTCCTTCGACAACGGGGAGACCTGGGAGTACCTGTGCAAGTGGCCGGCCGACCTGCACGGCGGCCAGTTCCAGCAGAAGACGTACGCGGTGGCCGACGACGGCTACTGCTACGTCCTGTCCACGGTCTTCAACCGGGACGTGGACTCGGGCATGCTGCTGCACCGGGTCCGCAAGGAGAGCCTCGGCGACCCGGGCGCCTACGAGCCGTGGGGCTATGACAACGGCTGGCGGTGGAACGCGCCTGCCCCGACGACCGTCTTCGGCACCCGCAAGTGGGGCGAGATCTGCTTCCGCGCCATGGACGGCAAGTACGTGCTCACGTGGCTGAACATGGACCCGCTGTCGATCAGGGCGATGGTCTTCCCGCTGCCGACCTCGGACCTGACGAGGACGCCGGAGCAGACCATGATCCTCCCCTGCGACCCGGGGCAGGAGGCAGGGAACCTCGTCCTCAGCCCCTACGGCGGCTTCGTCATCCCCGGCTCGACCTTCGGCAATTTCCACATCGTCGTCAGCCAGTGGTACGTCCCGGACCCGAGGAACTACCGGATCATGCAGTACCGGATCAACATGGTGTCCTGAGCGCCGCCCGCACACCCGGGGCCGAGCAGCTCTCCGGCGTTGCGGATCAGGTCGTAGCGGCCCAGACCGCGCAGGTACGGCTCCGACGGCGGGCGCAGCGGGTCGTCGTCCTGCTGGCGAGGGAGCACAACCGGCGGGGCAGGTTCGGCGTCGGCCGGTACCGCCGGGACGGGCTGCTCCTGGTCCTCGCCGGCGTCCGGGGTTTCGCCCCGCGAGGCGGAACCGTTGTGGTCCTGGTCCGTCGTCGGTCGAACCGGCGTCGTCGCCCCACAGGTCGATCCGCTCGACCAGGCGCCGGCTGACGCGCTCGGACTCGGTGAGGTCGGGCCAGCGGGTCTTGTCCCGGATGTCCTGCGCGGTGGCGAAGACGCGGGAGCTGTAGCCGGGCAGCCGGAGCGTCAGTTCCTTGAAGGCTGCGACCGGGTCGCCGGTCTCGGTCTCCTCCAGGAAGGCGGTCAGCTTGCGGCGCAACACGTCGGCCAGGCTGAGCAGGTAGCGGCCGTGCTCGCCCCAGCGGTCGTCGTCGGCCGGGACAGCGGCTGCGGGCGCAGCAGCAGCAGCCGGTTCGGCCGGGCGGGTTTCGCCCCGCGTCCTGTGGCGGGACGAAACGCCGCCCGGGACGGGAGGCCACCAATGTGCTGACCCGCGGTGGGGAGTTTGGCCGCGGCGAGACTCACCAAGTGTGCCGGGCCGAACTCACCGGGCCGTGCGGTGTCCTGTTAGCCGGTCACCGGGTGTGGTGGTGCCGGGCGTGGGCGCCCGGGCGAGGGCGCAGGGTGGGGTGGTGGGCGTCCTCGTGGTGATCGAGCAGCCGCAGCAGCCGGACCTCCTGGTCGTGCACGCCACTGGCTCCGATCCGGACGCGCCCGGTGACCCGCTGCCGGTGACGGCCTGCGGGATCGACTCCGCGAGCATGGTCGTCGACCCGTGGCGGCCGCGCATCGACACCTATTCGTCATCAGTGACTGATGTTTCGGCTATGTCGGCGCGCTCGAACCACGATCTCGCCTCATCGGGCATGCCGATCGACTGGTAGTACCGCCCGAGCGCGAGCATCGAGGCCGCGTGGCCCGCTTCGGCCGCCTTGCGCCGCCAGAGCATTGCCTGCCCGTCTGCGCGGCGGTGGAGGAACCGGGCGAGGTCCGCCATAGCCTCTACGTCGCCGGCGCTCACTGCCTGGCGGTAGAGGCTTTCCGCGCCCGCCTCGTCCCCGAGGCGGGCGAGCCGTGCGGCAGCCTGCCGCAAGGATTGGGTATCCGCGGTGCGCCGGTGGTTCCGGGCAAGGGCGAGGTTGGCCGCCGTACGGGTGTTGCGTTGTTCGGGGCGTGGCAGGTCTGCCGCCGACAGTTGCCGGTACAGGCCTTCGTAGATTGCATTCAGGGTGAGGAGGTCGGGCGCCAGTTCGCTGCCGTGCCGGATTATTCGGATCAAGGCACCGGTGAAAGCGGTGTGCTCGGCGCCGACTGGCGCGCTCGAGGTTCGGTTCGCGGGCGATGAGGCCAGGGTGTAGGTGCCGGCGACGTCGAGCTGTGCCGCCACGATTGACGTGCTGTCCGTCATGGCGCTGGCGGTGGCGCGGCCGGAGAAGCAGCAGTCCAGGATCAGTATTCGGTTGGCGGCCCGTGCGGTGGCCAGTCTTCTGCGGACCAGGGGGAACGGCAGGGCGGTCCAGGCGATGAGTTCGCGGTCGGCGTGCGTGTCGGGCAGGCCAAGGTAGAGCTCCCCGTCGTCGCCGATCAGACCGTGTCCCGCGTAGTAGATCAGCAGCATATCCTCGGCCTGCGAGGCGGCGGCGGCCAGAGCTGGGCCGAGGACGGCGAGCGGTGCGTCGAGGTAGGTCCAGCAACTGCCCGGGAGCAGGCCGGTGCCCGCTTCGCTGACCAGGATGTTCCGCATCTCCGAGAGGTTGTTCGCAACTGCGGGAAGCGCGGGCAGTGTGCGGTCGTGAAATGCGCTCGTGCCCAGAAGTACGGCCCGGGACTTACGGGGGTCGGGGAGCCGACTCACGGTTCCAGGGCTTTGCGCACGAGGGCGTCCACTGTCTCAGGGTTCGCGTCGCGGACGGAGACTTTCACCGACATCCCGCCCTCCCGGGAGAACTCGACGTCCGCGGAGGGGCGGCGGTGCTTGATCCAAGTGGAGACGGCGGTGGCCAGGATCGCCCCGGCTCCCTGTGCCCCGAGCGCGACGACCAGGGTGTCGGCTATGCCGCCCATCTCGTCAGCCCGTACGGCGGGAGCCGGGACGGTGACACGGCCGCGCAGTTCGTCCTCCTCGGCAAGCCAGGCGGCGAGGCCCTCCAGGTCGGCCGCCGCCGATTCGCCGATGAGAGTGATCGTGATGTCCACCGTGCGGTATCCCTTCGATCCGGCGCCGCTAAGCGCCCGTTCCGTTCTGCCGAAGCTGCTCCTGGACTTTGCGCAGCAGGTCCAGGGCCATCTCGTCGCCGGTCTGTGCGGCCCGCTCGCCCCAGATCGCGGCTTCGGCGCCGCGGCCGGTCGCACCCAGGAGCGTGGCCAGCATGACCATCGTGGGACCATGGCCGGCCTCGGCGCCCTGGCGCCACCACCGTTCGGCCTCGACGAGGTCGTTCTGCCCGTGCCGAAGCCAGCCCACCTGGAAGGTGGCGGCTGAGTTGCCGGCCTCGGCTCCGCGCTCGTACCAGCGCGCTGCCTCGCCGAGTTCCCCACGTTCCTCGAACCCATGCCCGACGAGGTACATGGCCATGCCGTCGCCGCCCTCAGCTGCCTGGCGCAGCCACTGTTCCGATTCGCCGAGATCCCCGCGCAGCCGGGTCAGGTGGGAGAGCCTCATCATGGCGTCGGTGACTCCGGCCGTGGCGGCCTGCCGGTACCAGTGCTCGGCCTCCTCAGGATCGGAGCGCGATATCACGTCGCCCAGCAGGCTCATCGCCATCGGCATCCCGCTGTGCGCCGCCTTGCGGTACCACTGCTCGGCCTGGGGCAGGTCTTCGGACCTGTGGGCCATAAGGCCGAGTTCCAAGACGGAGGACATGTGGCCTGCGTCGGCGGCCCGCCGATACCAGGCCTCGGCCTCGGCCAGGTTTCCCCTGGCCAGCTCAAGTGCGCCCAGCGAGGCGAAGGCCCCGGGGACGCCTTGCTCGGCGCATCGCCGATGCCACGGCTCGGCCTCGTCGCCGCGCCCAAGCATGTCGAGATAGGCGCCGTAGATGAACATCCCGTCTGGATAGCCGGTTTCGGCCGCCTCCCGGTACCACCGTTCCGCGTCGGCGGCCTCGCCCTGTCGATGCTTGAGCCGGGCCAGCAGGACCCGCGCCTGGGACCGCGTCGCGGCCGCCTGCGCGACCGCGATCGCCTGCCGGTAGTACTTCTCGGCCTGCGCGTCGTCGTTGTGCCTCTCGCAGCGCTCCCCCAGTCCGAGGAACCCCAATTCGTGGCCGCCCTCAGCGGCGGCCACACAGTAAGGCCATGCCTCGTCATGGGCACCGCGCTGCTGGAGGATCCGTCCCAGGATCGCCGAAGCCTGGACGCTGCCCATGGCTGCGGCTTTCCGCAGCAGCCGCTCCGACGCCTCGTGCTCGCCCTCCTCCCAGAGCTGCCACGAGCGCTGCACCATCACTTCAGTGTCTGCAGACCCGCCCATAGCGCCTCCCGTGAAGAACCAGACGTCTGATCCCGGAGCCCGTCGAAGGCCAGTACAGCCTCGAAGCCTCCAGAGGTGAAAACCGCTATCCGCGAACCTGGGCGATCACCGTCGCGACGAGCGTGACCCCAGGCAACGCGAGCAGAACGAGCGCACAGCCTGCACCGCCCCCAGCTCCGGCTCGGGCTCGGGCTGCGGTTTCGCTCCTTTCCTGCTGCTCCACGGCTGCAGCGAGCCGCGTGCCCGACGCGTGCGCGGCATCCAGGTAGGTCTCCATGTACAGCTCGTACCGACCCGGGCCCAGCAGACCGTGCAGCTGTCCGGCCGCTTCGGCGGAACCGCCGGGATACTCCTTGGCGGCCCAATCGGCCAGTACGTGCGGCGTGAACCTCGGATCGGCTCCCGATGCCGCTTGGACCTGCAGGGACAGCACCGCCCCAATACTCCAGGGCGACGCCCCCGTGTGATAAAGGAACGTCGCCGTACCGGCCGTATGGCCATTGACGACGCGGGCCATCGCGACCCGATAGGCGTCCCCCGGTGCCGGATCGACCGAGGTGATGCGAACACCGTCGCTGGCGGCAAGCGCTGCGAGTAACGCGGGGCCATTAGACACCCGCGCAGTCTCGCAGGGAACCAGCGGCTTGCACAGAGGAACGACCGGTAACTACCCGAAAGGATTGGACAGTTGAACTGAAGAGATGGCCGACTGTCGTGCTGTGCACAGGCGCGCTCGCCGACGCCACCGGCGGGGCGCCGCTCGACACGACGATGCTCCTACATCGTCGGCCACACCGTCGAGGCGGCCGAGTCAGCCGAGCGGGCGGAGGAGTTGATCCGCGAGACCATCGCGCGCAACGGCATCGCCCCCCAGACCGTGCACGCCGACCGGGGCACCTCGATGACCTCGAAGAAGGTCTCCCAGCTCCTGATCGATCTCGGCGTCGCCAGGAGTCACTCGCGCTCCAAGGTCTCCAACGACAACCCCTACAGCGAGGCCCAGTTCAAGACCACCAAGTACATGTCCGATTATCCCGAGCGGTTCGACTCCCTGGCCCGCGCCCGCGAATGGTTCGACGCCTTCATCTCGTACTACAACCACGATCACCGGCACTCGGGCATCGGACTTCACACGCCCGCCAGCGTCCACTTCGGCACCGCCGAAGAGATCCGTGACCAGCGGGCCATCACCCTCGCCGAGGCCTACGCACGGCACCCCGAACGCTTCGGCCGCCGCCCCAAACCACCCGAGATCCCAAAGACGGCATGGATCAACGACCCAGCCACACGCAGGGAACCCGCACCACAAACCCCATAACGTCACGACCGTCTCACTGGACCTGAAATCTTCCGCCAGGACCTCTGGTTCCACCACACCGACAACGTCGCGCTCAACACCATCACCATCCACCACCAGCACGTGACCATCCATGCCGCAACCACCGGCGACGTCACGGAAGATCGGCCCGCTCCCCACCCAGTGGTCCGGCGTCCTTCATCAGACACTGGGCGATCGCGACTTCGGCGTCGGCAACGCCCTGACGAGCGCTTCGGACGGGAGCAGGCTCTGTCCAAGGCTTTGGCGACTTCGAAATCGTCGAACACTCGGCGTACTCAGACGCTGCGCCAGTCCGCACGGGCCTGGAAGAAGCTGACCGTGTTCATGGCCAGGGATACGAGAGCGGGCGAGGAGCAGCGGGCCGATCGGCACCGATGGCCAGGAGTACGGTCCTGGCCGGGGGCGACTCCCGGAGTCTGCTCCCGGGCGCGGTTTCGTCCTGGGTGCGGACGAACTCCCCTGCCCCCGAATGGTCCTCTTGATCAAGGCCGGGAATCACCGGCGCCATTCATCGGAGGGGTCCTTTCGTGTACGAGCATGCACCGCACAGTCGCTTCCCGCTCTCCCGCCGGGGCAGCCGGCACCGGGCGGTGGCGGTCGTGACCGCCGTGGCCGCCGGGGTCATGACGGCCGGGGCGCTGGCACCGACCGCGGCGTTCGCGGGCGGTAGGCCGGACAGTGTCCAGTCGGGCCTGAACGCGCTGGTGAAGGACGACGGCCTGCCCGCCGCGCTGGCCTCCGTCAAGGGCCGCGACGGCCGCACCCACAGCTACACCGCCGGCGTCGGCGACCTCGCCACCGGAGCCAAGGTCCCGGTGGACGGGCAGGTTCGGATCGGCAGCAACACCAAGCCCTTCACCGCCGTCGTCGTCCTCCAGCTCGTCGCCGAAGGAAAGGTGGGCCTGGACTCCCCCGTCGAGACCTACCTGCCGGGTCTGCTGCGCGGCGACGGCATCGACGGACGCACCATCACCGTCCGTCAGCTGCTCCAGCACACCAGCGGCCTGCCCGAGTACGTGGACAAGGCCACGATCCTCGCCGGTGCGACGCGGTACTACGAACCGCGTGAACTGCTCGACGCGGCACTCGCCCAGAAGGCTCACTTCGTCCCGGGCACGCGCTGGGAGTACTGCAACACCAACTACCTGATGGCGGGCCTGATCATCCAGAAGGTCACCGGGCGGCCGCTCGGTGAGGAGATCAACCGGCGCATCGTCGACCGCATCGGCCTGCGCCACACCTACTTCCCCACCCCGGGGGACATGAGCATCCACGAGGCCCACCCGAAGGGTTACAACCAGGAAGCCGACGGCTCGTTCCGCGACTACACCGAACTGGACCCGTCCTGGGGTTGGGCGGCGGGCGCCGTCGTCTCCACCAGCAGCGATCTCAACTCGTTCTTCGCCGCGCTCCTCGGCGGCCGACTCCTGCCCGCGGCGCAGCTCGCCGAGATGCGCACCACCGTCCCCGCCGACGAGGTGGCTCCGGGCGTCCGCTACGGGCTGGGCCTGATGAGCCGGCCGCTGTCGTGCGGTGGCGTGTACTGGGGCCACGGCGGGACCATTCCGGGCTACGACACCGCCGGGGGCGCCACCGATGACGGCCGCGCCGTCAGCATCACGGTGACCATGATCCCGAGTGACGCGGTCAAGCAGCACGTGGCGGCCACGGTGGACTCCGCCCTGTGCCGCTGACCCTCCCCGATCCGACCTGAGCATCCGCACCGGTACGACCAGCGGGTTCTGCGCGCACCTGCGCGCAGAACCCGCGCTCCCCACCAATTCCGCCCTCCAGCAGAGGAGTTCCTCCGTGAACGAGCACGTACAGCACAACCGGGCCGACCGACGCCGCCGTGGCCGGCGCGGGTTGGCGGTGGCCGTGGCCTCCGTGGCCGCCGGGGTCATGACGGCCGGGGCGCTGGCACCGACCGCGGCGTTCGCGGGCGGCAGGCCGGACAGCGTCCAGTCGGGCCTGAACGCGCTGGTGAAGGACGACGGCCTGCCCGCCGCGCTGGCCTCCGTCAAGGGCCGCGACGGCCGCACCCACAGCTACACCGCCGGCGTCGGCGACCTCGCCACCGGGGCGAAGGTCCCCGTGGACGGGCAGATACGCGCCGGCAGCAACACCAAGGCCTTCACCGCCGTCGTCGTCCTCCAGCTCGTCGCCGAAGGAAAGATCGGCCTCGACGCGTCCGTCGAGACCTACCTCCCCGGCCTGCTGCGCGGCGGCGGCATCGACGGACGCGACATCACCGTCCGTCAGCTGCTCCAGCACACCAGCGGCCTGCCCGATTACATGGAAACCCCCGCACTCCCGGACTTCACCACGATCCAGTACCGCTACTTCGAGCCCCGCGACCTCCTCGACAGCGCCCTCGCCCAGAAGGCCCGCTTCCCCGCGGGTACCAGCTGGGAGTACAGCAACACCAACTACATCGTCGCCGGACTCCTCATCCAGAAGGTCACCGGACGGCCCGTCGGCGAGGAGATCACCAAGCGCGTCATCGATCGCATCGGCCTGCGCCACACCTACTTCCCCACCCCCGGGGACACCCGCATCCACGAGGCCCACCCTCACGGCTACTACCGCAGCTCGCCGGACGCGCCTCCGATCGACTACACCGAGATGGACTCCTCGGCGGCCTGGGCGGCGGGGGCGATCGTCTCCACCAACACTGACCTCAACTCGTTCTTCGCCGCGCTCCTCGGCGGCCGACTCCTGCCCGCGGCGCAGCTCGCCGAGATGCGCACCACCGTCCCCGCCGAGCTCCTGGGCCCGGGGGTCCGCTACGGGCTGGGCCTGCAGAGCAAGCCGCTCTCCTGTGGCGGCCTCTCCTGGGGCCACGGCGGGACCACCGCGGGCTACCGCTCCCGCAACGGGGTCACCGACGACGGTCGCGCCGCCGCCATCACGGTCACCACCATCCCGGGCGGGGTCGGCGCGCAGCACATGGCGGACGCCCTGGACGCGGCCCTCTGCCGCTGACTCACCCCTCGGCGTGTACAGCGTGCCGGACACCGGGCGGACGGTCTCACGGCTTCCGTGGACGGGGGCCGCGAGGCCGTCCGCGAAGTACCGCTGCCGGAATCGGCCCACCTCAGAGGTCGCTCGGACAGGCGCGGTGTCGGCACCCCAACAGCGGAACAGGCACAGGCCTTGGCAATCATGGAGTTGCGACGTTCCCGGGTCACCGGGGAGACCTGTGCTCCGCCCAGGCCCCGGCAGTCACGGAACGTCACAACAACTCCGTGATCGCCGGGGCCTCTTGCCTGCTTTTCTGCCGGGACACCCGTCCATGCCTATCTGCGCAACCTCTCGGCCGGGCTCGGCTCAACCTTGCCCGACCCGGCCCGCTTCAGCCCGCCGGGTTCGCGCACCGGGCCTCCACCAGGCCCGACTCGTAAGCCGCGATCACCGCCTGGGCGCGGTCGCGGACACTCAGCTTGGCGAAGATGCTGGTGATGTAGTTCTTGACCGTGGAGACGCTGATGCCCATCGCCGACGCGATCTCGGCATTGTCGAGGCCGGTGGCCAGCAGGTGCCACACCTCGATCTCACGGGGCGTCAGTTCACCCAGGCTGGACACCGGCACCGGCGATGGCGACTGCGGCAGGCGGGGCGTGGTGACGTAAGTGGAGATCAACCGGGTGAGCAGGCGCGGCGCCACCGCCGCCTCCCCGGTGTGCACGGTGCGCACGGCCGCCGAGAGCTCCTCCGGGGAGACGTCCTTGGGCAGGAACCCGGAGGCGCCGGCGCGCAGGGCAGCCACCACGTACTCGTCCATGTCGAAGGTGCTCAGCGCCAGGACCCGGCATGCGGGCAGCTCCCGCGCGATCCGCTCGGTCGCCTGGACCCCGTCGAGAACCGGCATCCGGATGTCCATCACCACGACGTGCGGCCGGTGCCGGTGCGCGAGGTCGACCGCTCGCTGCCCGTCGTCCGCCTCGGCCACCACCTCGAACGCCGGGTCCGGTGCCAGGATCAGGGCCAGGCCCCGCCGCACCAGCGGCTGGTCGTCCGCGATCAGCACCCTGATCCGCTCCTGGGTTCCCGTCATCCGAGCCGTTCCTCTCCGTCGGCCGGCGCCACCGGCAGGGTGGCCACCACCCGGAAGCCACCACCGTCGACGCCGCCGGCCACCATGCTGCCGCCCTGCAGCGCGACGCGTTCGCGCATGCCGATCAGACCGTACCCGGTGCGGCCCGCCCTCGGTCCGGCCGCACCGCCCGCCCCCGTCAGGGCTCCCACCAGGGTGTCGGCCGGTACGGCGGCGCCGTTGTCGGACACCTCGACGGTGACCCGGTCCGGGTGGTACGTCAGCTGGACCCGCGCCTGGGCCCGGCCGGCATGCTTGCGGGTGTTGGTGAGGGACTCCTGGACGATCCGGAACACCGCCAGGCTGGTGCTCGGCGGCAGCGGACGCTCCTCCCCCAGGACGGCGAACTCCGTGGGCAGACCGGCCCTGCGGGACTCCTCGACGAGCCCTCCGAGGTGCCCGACACCGGGCTGCGGCGCGGACGGCGCCCCGTCCGCCTCCTCCAGCGCGTCGCCGGCCCGGAGCACGTCGAGCAGTTGGCGCATCTCGCGCAGCGCCATCCGCCCGGAGCCCTCCAGCGTGACCAGGGCGTCGCGCACCACCTCGGTGTCACCCCCGAGGTTCGCTCTGGCACCGCCGGCCATCAGCTGCATGGTGGTGATGTGGTGGGCCACGATGTCGTGCAACTCCCGTGCGATGCGGCGCCGTTCCTGCGCCACCGCGCGGTCGGCGAGCAGCCTGCGCCTGACCTCCACCTCGTGCTGCCAACGTTTCAGCACCTCGGCCGCGACGATGACCAGCGCCGCAGCGAGCACGTTGGCCGCCACGTCCCCCGCCGGAGGGGGCAGCGGATACCCCTGGCCCAGCAGTGGCACGGCGGCCGCCACCAGGGCGGCCGGCGCCGCCACCGCGATGCCGCGGGAGCGGGCCACGGCGAACAGCGCGACGCACAGCGTGCAGTTGAAGTGGTGCGGCACCGGCCCGCTCAGGTTCAGTGCCAGGCCGAGGACCAGCACAACCGCCAGTGACGCCAGCGGGTAGCGGCGCCTGGTGAGCAGCGGCATGGCCGCCAGTACGAGCAGGACCAGCGCGGTCAGGGCGATCGGCTGGCTTCCGTCCGGACCGCCGACCGTGTAGCCGAGGAGGTCCAGGGCGGCCGCCCCGACGGCCAGCAGAGCGTCACTGGCCGTCCAGGGCAGGCCGTCGGCTCTCGGCGACGGCGGCAGGGGACGGTGGTGCGTCGACATGCTGGTGCTGGTCCTTTCTGTGGCCGGGCGGCGCTGGCCTTCGCCGGTTCACCGCGACCGTCGTCCGTGAGCCGTGTGCCGTTCCCGCAACGGCCTGCGGTCCCCGGGGGAAGCGTCCGCGGTCCATTCTGGCAGCGGCTCCCGGCCCCGGGCAGGCACCCCGGACCGATCCCTGACCAGGCCCCTGGTCCTGGTCAGGGCCGTGTACCGGGCCCAGGTCCTGACGGCGTTCTCCTCCCCCGCTCGGACGAGAACGCCCAGTACGCCGTGATGGTCTGGAGACGTGCCGGAACTCCCCGGCGACAGCACCGAAGCCGGAGGACATCGTGATCCGCGCCCTGACCGGATTCTCCACCAGGAATCCGTGGAAGGTGATCGCCGTATGGGCGGTCCTGGGAATGCTCCTGACCGTCCTGAGCCAGACCTTGATCTACCGGGTGACCCAAACGCAGACGGCCGACTTCCTGCCGAAGAGCTACGACTCGGCCGCCGCCATGCAGATCGCCCACGACCACTTCGGGACGAAGCCCGACTCCAACCCGGTGACCGTCCTGGTCGCGCGGACCGACGGCCGGGCGCTGACCCCCGCGGACCACGAGCAGATCGACGCCGGGGCGAAGCGGCTGAGCCGCCTGAAGGTCACCATGCCCAAGCCCAAGGACGCGGCGCCCCTCCAGCGGGACTACTCGCAGATCCCCCAGGTCAGTCCGGCCATGACGGCACCTGACGGAACCTTCGAGCTGCTCTCCGCCAACCTCACCGGCAACCCCGCCGACCCGGGCCTGGAGAACACCTTCCGGGCGTTCCGGGACAACGCCCGGGCGGAGTTCGCCGCCCAGGGCCTGCGAACCGGTTTCACCGGCGCACTCGCCGGCCAGGTCGACTCCGCCGACGACGGGAAGACCATCGGGATCATCGCCTCCGTCTGCTCCTTCGCCCTGATCGTGCTGCTCCACGTCCTCGTGTTCCGCAGCGTCCTGGCCGCCCTGCTGCCGCTGATCGCGGTGACCCTCATCAGCGGCGTGGCCGCCGGCGCGGTCGTGGGCACCGCGCTGCTCACCGGCATCAAGCTCGACCCCTCCGTACCCAGCCTCATCGGCGTGGTGCTCCTGGGCATCGGCATCGACTACTTCCTGTTCCTGATGTTCCGCTTCCGCGAGCAGCTGCGGGCCCGACCCGATCGCCACCACCGCTCCACCGCCGCCGAGGTCAGCCAGAAAGTCGGCACCGCGGTCACCTCGGCCGCGCTGACCATCGTCGCCGCCTTCGCCACTCTCGGGGTCGCCAGCTTCGGCCAGTTCCGGGTGCTCGGCCCGGCCGTCGCGGTCTCGGTCCTGGTCATGCTGCTGGCCAGCCTCACCCTGATGCCGGCCTTGCTCGCGGCCTGCGGACGCAAGCTCTTCTGGCCTTCCCGCGCCCTCAAGGCCGAACCCCGCGACGGCACCGCGGCCCGGTTCGCCGACCTGGTGACCCGTCGGCCGCTGACCATGGTCCTCGCCTCGCTCGCCCTCCTGGGCGCCCTGGCCGGCGGGCTGGCCGGGATCAAGATGGACTACGGCCTGGGCGGCGGCCCAGGCACCGCGTCCCAGACCACCGCCCTCGAAATCTCCCGCGCCCTGCCCGCCGGCGTGGCGGACCCGACCAGCGTCTACGTCGAAACCAAGAACGCCGGCCCGCTCTCCCCCGGCGCACTCGACGGCCTGGCCCAGCGCCTCACCGGGGTCGCCGGCGTCGGCCAGGTGGCCAAGCCGGTCCTGAGCGAGAGCCGGCAGGCCGCGCGGATCGACCTGTTCCTCACCGAGGACCCGCAGTCCCAGCAGGCCCGCGACCTGGTCTCCGGCCCGATCCGCGCGACCGTCGCCCAGAGCACACCCGCCGACCTGACCGCGCACGTCGGCGGCACCCCGGCCGTCTTCGCCGACGTCTCCACCGCCGTCGGCCGCGACCTTCGGCTGGTCTTCCCGGTCGCGGCGGTACTGATCGGGGTGATCCTCCTCCTGCTGCTGCGCAGCCTGCTCGCACCAGTGGTCCTGATGCTCTCCGTCGGCCTCGGCTTCGCGGCCACCCTCGGCGCGGCCGCCCTGCTGTTCCAGCACGCGATGGACAAGCCGGGCGTCAACTTCACGCTGCCCCTGGTCCTGTTCCTGTTCGTGGTCGCGCTCGGCACCGACTACAACATCCTGATCAGCGACCGGATCCGGGAAGAGATGGAACACCCCGGGCCGCCCCGGGCAGCAGTCGCGCGCGCCCTCCGGCACACCGCCCCGGCCATCGCGACGGCGGGCGTCGTCCTGGCCGGTTCCTTCGCCAGCCTCGCGGTGACCCCGCAACCCTCCACCCAGCAGATCGGCTTCGCCACCGGGCTCGGCATCCTGCTCTCCGCGTTCCTGCTGTCCATCGTGCTGGTGCCCGCCCTGGCCGCGGTCCTCGGCCGCAGCCTGTGGTGGCCCCTGCGCCCCGGACGCACGACCACCCGACCCACCCCTCAGCACCGCACGGCCATACCGCACTCACTGCAGTCGCCGCCCTGGTCCCAGTGGCCCGCGCCGCCGCACCAAGACACCCACCCCTACCCCCAGCCGTACGCGCCACAGGAGGAACAGGGCACAGACCCCTCCTGGGCCCGACGGAGCCATCACTCGTAGGACGCGGCCGGCTCGGACGACGACACGGGCGCAGCCGCCCCAGTGCCTCGGAGAACGTGCTGGTCAGTGCGGTGGCACCGGCCGGATCCGCCAGCAGGCGCGAACCAGCGTGGCTGGCGACCCGGTGCGCGTCAGCGCTGACGACGAGCTTGGGGCGGGTGCTGTCACGTTGACTGGTGGGTGGGATGATCTCCGGGTTGGTCGTGGCGCGGAGGGGCCTGTCGTGAGGAGCGTGCCGCCGTCGTACAAAGGCCACCGGTACCCGGCGGAGGTGATCTCGCACTGCGTGTGGCTGTACTTCCGCTTCCCGCTCAGCTTCCGCGAGGTCGAGGAGCTGATGCTCCAGCGCGGTGTCATCGTCTCCTACGAGACCGTGCGCCGCTGGTGCCTGAAGTTCGGCCAGGCGTACGCGGACGGGCTGCGCCGCCGGCGACCCGTGGCTGGGGACACGTGGCATCTCGACGAGGTCTTCGTCAAAATCAACGGTGAGCGGCGGTACCTGTGGCGGGCGGTCGAACGAAGTCTTGGATGGATCATGTTGCGCCGGCGCCTGGCCCGCGACTACGAGACCCTGCCGGCCAGCTCCGAAGCCGTGATCCACATCGCCTCGATCGACAACCTCACCAAGCGCATAACGGACGAGGCCACACCAACCTGGCGAGGAACTTACCAGGGCATAAAGGGCAATCCGCTTACGCCAAACGCCCTCTCAGTAGCCATTTGAATCTGCCGCACAGCACTGAAAACCAGCTGGGCGGCCGGCGCAGTTGGGGCCCGGCCCGGCAGGGGTGTACTGGCGGGTGCGCGGCGTCATCGCCACGCACCCGCCAGCGTCAGGGCGGCGGTCCTCAGATCCGGGTGGACCGCCGGACCAGGTCCGTCGTCAGGCCCGGTAGGCGGCCCAGGCGGTGGACATCCGGGCGACCTGGCCCGCGGTGAACTGCGTCATGCAGGAGTCGTAGGTGTAGTCCATGAAGTTGTGGATCGGGTCGACGCCGGCGGCGGTACAGGTGTCCCGGCCGGCCGGGCACTGGTAGGCGGCGCTCTTCTCGGCCGGGGTGTCGGAGACGTAGTCGCCCTGGCCGCTGCAGCCGCCCTGGAAGGTGTGGTACAAGCCGAGCCAGTGGCCGACCTCGTGGGTGGCGGTGTCGCCCTCGTTGTAGTTGGAGGCCGAGCCGCCGGGGAACGAGCCGTCGAGTATGACCACGCCGTCGTCGGTCGGGTTGGACCGGTAGCTGCTCGGGAACGTCGCCCAGCCGAGCAGCGACTGGCCGAGCTTGGCGCTGTAGATGTTGAGGGCGTTGGCGCCGCCCTTGCGCAGCGTGCTCTTCATCGACTTCTCGGCAGTGGAGCCCGGCGTGACGTCGGAGTACCAGGTCGCGTTGTCGGTGTAGTCGGTGGAGACCAGCTGGAACTGGAACTGGCTGGGGGTGTTGCCCGCGCCCTGGCCGCCGTAGGCCGCGTTGAGGACGTCGATCTGCTTGGCGATGTCGGTGGCCGACAGCTTGCCAGTGGTCCCGGAGTGGACGACGTGCATGTACACCGGGATGGTGGTGGTGGCCGCCAGCGCGCCGGGGGCGAGGGCCCCGCCCTGGGTGGAGTTCGCCAGCTGGGCGACACGGGCCTTGAGGTCCGCGTCCATCGCCTTGGCCTGCGCGTCGGTGACGGCGTTGGGCTCGTGACCACCGGGGTTGCCGGCGGGCTTGCGGGCCGCGGCGTCGTCGTGGCCCGCCTCCTCGACGCACTCGGTGGAGGCCGCGGTCTGCGGGGCCGCGGCGGTGGTGGCCGTGGAAGGGGCGGCGAACTGGGTGAGGCCGAGGGCTGCGACCAGCGCCGCGGCGCTGAGGAATCTGCCGGCGGCACGCGAGGGGACGCGAACGGAACGACGCATCTGCGCTCCTGAGGGAGTTGTGGGGGACGGCGGTCGAGGGGGACCGCCGGGCCAAGGCTACGCAGAGGCGCGTGTACGCGTCAGACTCGTTCCAGCCTGGAAGTTCTGACGATGAATCGGACATAATACGGAAGTTTTAGCGGCCAGACCCGGCCACACATGGAGCATTTCCCGTCGCGCACACGCGCACAGTACCGGCTTTGGGCTGTCCGAAAGTTGACGCCCCCGCCTGCCCGGCGAAGCGGCACAGCGGCCGACGGCACGGGACGAACTGACCAGCCGGATGAACCGGACGCCCCGACCGCCTCGCCGAGACCACGACGCCACGAAGACGATCTCCCGCAGGGCACGCGCACCGGCCCGGTCAAGTACCACCGCCGACGCACAGCCGGGCGGGCGATGACGGACCGGCCGCACGACCACCACGACGCGATCGTCGTCTCCCGGCGGCAGTGGGACGAGGCCAACCCGGGCTCGGAGATCAGGTAGCAATGGGACCTCAGTCCTCGACGTCCACCGTGACCTCGTAAGTCCGCTGCTCGGGCGGGCAGTTGAGGGCCTCGCCGCAGCTGGTACGGGTCGCGGTGAGGCGGGCGGTGCCGGGGGCGCGGGCGGTGAAGGCTGCGGTGACGGTGCCGCAGCCGCCGCCGGGGCGGCAGGACGGGGACGGCGCGGTGCTCGGGGCGCCGTCCGGGGCGAGGACCTCGGGGGCGGAGCTGGTGGCGGCGGACCAGTAGGTGCTGTGGAGGGCGAGCGTGACGGTCGTGCCGACGGCGGCCTTCAGCGTGGTGCGGTCGGCGTGCTCGTCCACCGTGACCGTCGCCGGGCCCGGGGTGGCCGGCGTGGCGGCGTGCGCCGACGGGCCCGTTTCGGCGGAGGCGCAGCCGGCCAGGGTGAGCAGGGCGGCGGCGAGTGCCAGGGCGGCGGGTCTTCTCGGGTTCACGGTGGTTCCTCTCGCCGTTGTTCCAGGGGTATCGGTTCGACGCACCGACGGCCGGTTCGGATCCCGCCGGACCGCGCCCGGACCGGCAACGGCACCGGGGCGGGCGCTGGGCCCACCCCGGTGCGTTCGGCGCGGCGGTGGTCAGGAGACGGTCACGTCGTCGTAGTAGGTGTAGGTCGGGTCACCCGGGTAGTTGTCGTCGTGGTTGCTCAGGGTGAGGGTGTAGGAGTGGCCCGGGGTGACGGTCGCCGTCTTGTTGGTCCAGGTACCGGTGGTGGTGCAGGTCTTGGCCAGGACCGTGGTGGTCGTGCCGGTGGTGTTGTCCTTCAGGGTGGCGGTGGCCCAGTCGTAGGTGACGGTGTCGTTGCAGGTGTTGCTGTACCAGAAGGACAGCTTGCTGGAGCCGGTCGGCGCGGTGAAGGTCTGGGCGATCGAGGAGTCCCCGGTCGGGCCGGTGGCGCCGACCATCGCGCCGTAGCTGCCGCTGTGGGCGGCGGAGGTGGTGGCGGAGGCCGTGCCGGCAGCGGTCCAGCCGGTCAGGCTGCCGCTCTCCAGTCCGCCGTTGGTGACGGCGTCGCCGCCGCCCCCGCTGGTGGACTCGGTCCAGGTGAAGCTGGTGTTGCCGGCGGCGCCGGTGCTGTCGGTGGCGGTGACCGTGACGCTGGAGGTGCCGGCGGCGGTCGGGGTGCCGGAGATCAGGCCGGTCGAGGAGTTGATCGACAGGCCGGCCGGCAGGCCGGTGGCCGAGTAGCTCAGCGTCTGGCCGGTGGCCGAGTCGGTGGCGTTGATCTGCAGGCTGGCCGCCGTGCCGACGGTGCCGCTCTGGTTGCCCGGGTTGGTGACGGTGACCGTGTTGCCGTGGGTCAGGATGGCGTGCGAGATCGCGCAGGAGTTGGTGTCGTTGGACCAGCTGGCCTGCTCGGCGTAGCTGCCGAAGGAGCCGAAGGAGATGTTGGCGGCGCCGCCGGTGCTGCCGGGCTGGATCCAGGCGCACTCGTCGGAGTTCTCCTGGCCGTTGTAGCTGCTGCCGGAGACGTGGTTGGTCCAGCCTCCGGCCGGGTTCTGGTCGGACATCATCTCGTGCCACTCGTGGCCGAGGGTCATCGTCCAGCCGTCCAGCGTACCGGGCGAGTTGACGAAGCCGACGCCGCAGTTGGAGCCCGCGTCGATGTTGTACGGCTGGTTGGAGAAGGCGATGTCGCCGTAGGGCGAGCTCGCCGCACCGCCGGTGAGGGTGGTGTCACCGTTCCAGTCGTGCCAGGCGCAGTACCCGGTGGTGGGGTTCTGGTAGTCGTCCGGGTTGGTGCCGTGCGGCGACAGGACGATGTAGTACGCGTCCCGGTTGGCGGCGGCGGTGGTGTTGCCGAAGTGGCCGGCGGCCTTGACGGCCTCCTGGGCGAGCTGGTTGCCGCTGGCCTGGCTCGGCGAGGCGGCCGCGTTGTCGTACCAGACGCCGGACAGGACGCCGCCGCTCTGGTACGGGATGAAGTTGGCGTTGGACGGGCAGCTCACGGCACCGGTGGCGACGTTGGGGCCGTCGCACCACTGGGTCAGGTCGGCCGACCAGGTCTCGCCGTTGGTGCCGATGCCCTTGAACATCTGCTGGGTGGCACCGGCGGCGCCGGCCGAGTCGTTGGAGAACTTCGCATTGCCGTTGGCGTCGGTGGTCTGGGTGCCCCACTGGTTGCCGTAGAACACCAGGTAGACCTTGGAGTGCCCGCTCTGCACGCCGATGCCGTCGACGCCGCCGCCGTACGACAGCGTCTGCTGGCCCGTCGCCGCGGCCTGGTTGTGGGCGGCGAGCCACTTCTTGTAGTTCTCGTGCTGGGACATGCCGGGGACCGCGCCGTGCCGGTAGGGGTGGCCGTTCTGCGGGCTCCAGGGGTTGAACTCGTTGGTGGTGCTGCCCTGCGAGCTGGAGACGTCCTGCGCGGAGGCCGGGCCGGCCGCGCCGGCCAAGCCGGCGGCGGCGAGCGCGAGCGACGCTATTCCGGTGAGCGCCGCGTACCTCGCGCGTCCGGTCCTGGGGGAGTGACCCATGGGTGAGGGTGCCTCTCTTCTGCCGATCGTCCACGGCCCGGGGCCGGGAACGATCCCTTTGTGGGGAAGGGCCGGCGGCGGATTCCGTCGGGGGAGGGTTCCGGTCGAATTCATGCGCACGCTCGGAATTGACTGCCCGTCGGTTCTTCGCCGCCTGCGCAAGAAGGAAAGCAGAGCTGATGAACACCGGTCAACGGCGTAGGGTAAGGAACGATTAAGAAACGCGTCCAAGCAGGTCAAGTGGCGTTGATGAAAAGGGATCAACGCGTGTAGTCATTCACTGAATAGAGCGGGAAACGGGGTTCCGGAATCCGCACGGCCGCCGTACGGCGAGTTCACCTTGACGGCAATTCACCGCCGCACGAGGGCCTCTCGTCCACGGGTCGTCAGGGAGGGGGCGGCGCCGTGGCTCCGCCCGCCGCCACCCCGGCCCGCTAACGCTCGTACGCCACCTCCGGGAAGCGCGCCGAGGGCCCGTCCAGCAGGTGGTCGTCCTGGCCGCGCAGCCGGCAGTCGAAGAAGGACGCGACGTAGGAGGGGGTGGCGAGTTCGGCGCGGCCGGGGCGGATGTCACCGACGTCCCTGCGCAGCTGCTCGGTGCTGAGCACGCCCTGCCGGGCGAGCTGCGGCAGCAGCGGCTGGGCGTCGGTGTACGAGCCGTGGCGGGAGCCGGTGAGGGTGACGTCGGCGTGCCAGCCGGTGCGGTGCTGCCACAGGGCGTTCCAGCCGGGCTGGTTGCGGTAGTGAGCAACCCTAGGTACCACGTCTGCAAGCCGGTCGCACTGCACTCCTACGGCCTGGTCAACAACACCAACTCGACCTTGCAGGTGCACACCTCCGCTGGGGCGTGCGTGGGCGACTCGATCGATGTTTCTCCCGGCGAGAAGACCAACTCCACTTTCACGAGCTTCATGGCCCTGGGCTGACCCGACAGCTCCTGGCCGGAGGTCAGGAAATCTCTACAGCGGCCGGATCGGGTCTCGTCTGAGCTGTAGCCATTGTCGGTGCCGCTGGTCGGGCCGAATCCATTCGTGGCCCGGCCCGACGCAACGTCCCCGAGGTGAACGGACCCGGTGGTACTGGCTGGAGCGGCGGTTCGGTCACGCGTCGGCGGGCGCGGTCGGATTGTCGTCGGTGTCGGACAGTGGCTTGGCGCCGGATGAGCCAGGCCCGGAGGACGTTCTTGCGGACCTTGCCGAGCTCGTTGCGGGGGAAGCGCGGCACCATCTCGACGCGGGTGGGCCAGTACCAGTCGGTCATGCCGCGTCCGGCCAGCCAGGTGTGCAGTTCGGCCAGGTCGGGGACGTGCTCGCCGGCGGGGACGACGACCGCGCATGGAAGGTCGCCGTGTTCGGCGGGGTAGCCGACCAGGGCGACATCGGCGATCGCCGGGTGCTCGCGCAGCTCCGCCTCCACGTCCAGGACGGGGATCATCAGCTGGGTGGTACCGGAGATCCGGTCGGAGGCCCGGCCCGCGTAGCGCAGGCCGCCCTCCCCGTCCGGGCGCATCAGGTCTCCGGTGGCGTACCAGCCGCCGGTGTCGGCCGCGCGCCACAGGAGCCGGCCGGTATCTCGGTCGAAGGTGCCCAGACAGGTGGACGGGCTGCGCAGGTCGACCGGCGAGGCCTGGTCCGCTCCGGTGGCGGGCGCCATCCGCAGTTCGATACCGCGCATCGGTATCCAGCTCGTTCGTCCTCGCCCACTCGGCTCTCGTCGGGCTCCGGGCGCTCCAGCTGGACTCCTCCGCAGAGGCGGAAGCAGCGTGGCTTTGTCGCCGAGGCCCATCACCGATTCTTGGTCAGCGCCGAGAACGGTCCACAGCCGACAGAAACGGTGTTGCCGAGTTCCGGAAGCACCTCGGTACTTGCGCTGGGCCACCTCGCGCGACACAGGATTCGTTTCAGGTGGTGGGCCACGTGCCGAGCGCACGGGCCAACCGGTCGCTCTGCTCCCGGGTGATGCCCTGAGCTATGCGTGTTCCGAACCAAGGACTTCCGGGCTCGTCGCAGCACAGGATGCCGGTGAAGGATTCCTTGCTGCTGCCGGAGAACGGCGACGCGGACGGCAGCGACCATCCGGCCGGCTCCCAGTACGGATGACCCAGGAGCAAGGCCTCAGCAGCCCGGTGGGTTTCCGTCTCCGGCGCTCCCGCCCACATCTGGGCGCCGCGGACGACATCGGCCGCGTCGGCGGGGAGATCGCTGTCGCCCAGCGCGGGCAGGAGGAGCAGGCGGGCGTTCGGGTCGTGGACTCCTGCGACAGTGGCCCCGCAGCCCGCCGGAACAGTGCCGCAGACGGTCTCCAGGGGGCTGCGGCGGCAGTGCGACACCCTCCCGGTCGGGCGCTCCCGACTGCCCTTCAGGAGCCCGTCCACGGCCTCGCTAAACTGGCTCTGAACTGGTGTCTTTTCGGAAATCTCCTAGGCTGGGGGATCTCTGTCGGACACCTTCGGAGGGGCATCATGAGCGAGGAGTCCAAGGCGTACGACGCCAGCACGATCGTGGTTCTGGAAGGCCTGGAGGCCGTTCGGAAGCGGCCGGGGATGTACATCCGATCGGTCGGTGAACGCGGCCTTCACCACCTGGTGTTCGAGGTCGCCGCGCGGGCGCTGGACGAGATTCTCGGCGGCACTGCCAGCCGTGTCGAGATCACCCTCACCGCCGACGGCGACATCCGCATCGTCGACGACGGCACGGGCCTTCCGGTCGAGCACGCCCGCCACAGTGACGGCCGTCCGCTGGAGGCCCGGTTGGCCGTGCTCTGCTGCGGGACACAGCCTGCCGACCGGCGCTCGCTGTTCGGCGGCTACTTCGGCGTGGGACTGGCCGTCGTCAACGCCCTGTCAGGCCATCTGACGGCCGAGGTACGACGCGACGGCGCCCGCTGGGTGCTGGAGTACGAGCGAGGCGTGGCTGTCGCGCCGCCCGCCCACGCGGGACCGGCAGGCGGCAGCGGGACCGCGATCACCTTCCGGCCCGGTGCCGAGATCTTCGAGACGCTGGAGTTCTCGTTCGACGCGCTGGCCGAGCGTTTCAGGGAACTTGCCTTCCTGAACCGGGACTTGGACATCACCCTGGCCGATGACCGCGACCCCGCGGTGCCCCGGGCCGTCCGCTTCCACTTCCCGGGCGGACCGAGGGACCACATCGCAGAGCAGAGCGCCCCCCTCCACCCGGACGTGATCGGCTTCGAGCGCGAGTACTCCGAAATGGACGGAACCGTCGAGGTGACCCTCCGCTGGTACGACTCCCGCGAGGAGCGGGTCGCAAGCTACGCCAACAGCCAGCCGACCACCGGCGGCGGCACACACGAGTCGGCTTTCGCGACGGCCCGGCGGCCGCGGTCAACGCCTACGCCCGGGAGCACCAGCTGCTCACCCCGTCCGACCCCGACTTCACTCCCACCCAGCTCGGCACGGGCCTGACGGCGGTCGTGTCGGTGAAACTCGATCACCCCAAGTTCGAGGGGGCCATCCGCGACCGACTGGGCAACGACCCCGTCCGCGCCTGCGTCGCCGATGCCGTCCGAGAGCACCTGACCGCCTGGCTCCGCGCCGACCCGGCACAGGCGACGGCCGTCCTCGCCCGGATCTCGACGACCACCCACCACTGACACCCGATGCGCGCCAGGGCGGACACCAGCGCGGACACCAGCCCCCACCGGGTCGGGGCGGGCAGCACCAGCGAGCCAGTGATCCCTCACCTCATCTCCAGGTCGCCCGGGTGAACGGTGTAACCGCCGCCGACGACCGGTGCGAAGGGCGCCGGTGCCATACAGGTGCCCACCACCGGCGGCACGGGCTTCCCGTTGGCGTCCACATCAAGGTTGACAACACCCCAGGAGAAGCCGAGGCGGTCCTTGCCGTGGCCGTGTCCCTGGGAGATGCTCAGGCCGACCCGCTGGCCGACCGGCATCGCATCCGACGTGGTGATGACGGCGGTCAACGTGGCGACGTGGTCCCCGGTCACCAGACAGTCGACCGCGGCGTCGGCGGTACCCACCGCCCCCGTCCCGGCGACGCGGTGGGTGAAGTGGACGGTGCCGCGCGCATCGGTCGGCAGGCCGTCCTTGATCCGGGTACCCGGGAAGCCCCGGGTGTACGGGGCCGCCTGAGCGTCGATGGTGAACCGGATCTCGTCGTCAGGCTGGAAGGCGTAGAAGATCCGCGCCGACCCGGTGACGCTCGCCAGCCGAACGGGATGGCCCTCGGCGGGCGCAGCGGAGCCGGCGGCGGAGGCCGGGGTGACGGTAGCGATCGTCGCGAACGCAAGGCCGACGGCGGCGAGGGCGGCGGCGGTGCGGGGCTTGATGCCGTGAACCATCGGGGGGCTCCCTTCGTTGACGGCGGCCCTGGTGACCGCCGTCCGGTGCCCATCAGCCTCGCCGTCACCGGGATATCCGCACCATGTGCCGATCGGCACGTAGATCCGCCCGAGGACCCGTGGGGTTGTGCCGATCGGCACAACCCGCGCAGCGGACTCCCAGCCCGGGGTCATGCCCGCGAGCTCCAGGACGCCGGGGTGCAGGAGCCGGCCAGACGCCCCCGGCACCAACAGGTCACACCGGACGCCTCGACGCCGGGCAGAGCCTCTCGTGGAGGAGACGGACCTCCCACCACGGGTCGTCGAGCCTGCCGCGCCGAGCCCGGGATCGGCCGTTGTTCGTCTCGTCAGCCACGCCCACCCAACGCGCCACCGGCACACCGATCGCCCGGCTGGAACCACGGCACCGCCAACGCGCCCGCGCCGAGGACCGCATCCGCGCCACCCGCGACACCGGCCTGCGCAACCTGCCCCTGCACGACGCGGCCCAGAACCGGATCTGGCGGGATATCGTCCAGATCGCCCTCGACCTGCTGGCCCGGATACCGATGCTCGCCCTGACCGGCGACGCCCGGCGCTGGGAGCCCAAACGGACTGACGGTACCCGGGACGAGAACCGGCCGTCCCTGACGGACTGGCCGAAAGACGTCCAACCGGCCTTCCGTCCCCGCTCCCCCCGTGTTCCGATGGCCCCATGGACGACAACACGAACACGAACATTACGCGTCGCAAGGGTCACGACGGAACCGGCCCGGGCGCGATCACCCCGGACGGCTGCGCGGTCGAGCTGTATTCCCGCCTCCCCGTCGGCGACGCCCCGGACGTGATCGAGGCCGCCGCGCCGCCCGGCGCGTCCATCCTCGAACTGGGCTGCGGTGTGGGCCGGATGACGCACCCGCTGACCGACCGCGGCTTCACCGTCACAGCCGTGGACGAGTCCCCCGAGATGCTGGCCCGGGTGCACACGGACATTCGCAAGGTGCGGAGCCCGATTGAGAACCTGGACCTCGGCGAGCGCTTCGACGTCGTCATGCTCGCCTCCTTCCTGGTGCACGCGGGCGATGTGACCGTCCGCCAGGCCCTGTTGGAGACCTGCCGCCGCCACGTCACCGAGGGCGGCTGCGTACTGATGCAGCGCGAGGGCGAGGACTGGTACCGGAACGTGCCGCGGGAGAGCCGGATCCCCGGTACGGACGGGGTGTTCCGGCTCACCTCCTCCACCGCGGTGGGCGACGGGGTGAACTCCGTCCACGCGGAGTACGAGTTCCCGGACGGCACCTGGACGCAGACCTTCCTGTCCCGCCCGCTCAGCACGGAGGCCTTCGAGCAGGCCCTGGCGGACGCCGGCCTGCGGGTGGAGTCGTACCTGACGGAGGACCGCGTCTGGGTGCGGGCCCGGCCGATCGGCTGACCGCCAGCGAACCGACCCCGTGGAGCCTGCGCGCAGCTCTACTCGGCCGGGGAAGTCGACCGGGCGCTCAGCACCGCGGCGGTCACCAGCCGCTTCGCGGACAAGGACCTGCTGTCCATCCTCGACTAGTGACCTGCGCCAGAGATTCGTTGGCAGAAGCGGGCGAGGGAGTCCAGGATCTCTTCGGCGGTCTTGGTCCAGGTGAACGGCTTGGGGTTCTCGTTCCAGTCCTTGACCCACGCGCGGATGTCGGCTTCGAGGGCCTGCACGTTCTTGTGGGCGCCGCGTCGGATCATCTGGTCGCTCAGGAAGCCGAACCACCGCTCGACCTGGTTGATCCACGAGGAGCTGGTCGGAGTGAAATGCACGGTGAAGCGCGGATGCCGCTCCAGCCAGGCCCGGATCGCGGGGGTCTTGTGGGTGGCGTAGATGCCCCTATGGTTCGTCAAGCGGCAGATGACATGTCGGCGGTCACTGAAGGGCCTATGTGCCGGTAGAGCTCTCGGGCGACGTAGCGTTTGAGACAGCGAATGATCTCGCGCCTGGACATGCCCTCGGCAATGCGTCGCTGCAGGTATGCCTGTGTGCGTTCGTCCCAGCGTATGCGGGACTGGACGATGCGGTAGAGGGCGGCATTGGCCTGCCGGTGGCCGCCGCGGTTCAGCCGCCTTCGCTGGGTCTTGCCGGACGACTGCTCGACCGGGCTCACGCCGCACAAAGCCGCGAACGATGCCTCGTCCGTGAGCCTTTCGGGGTTGTCGCCTGCGGCGATGAGAAGGGCCGCAGCACTGTCGGGCCCGACGCCCGCCAGCTCCAGCAGCTGCGGCCGATTGGCTCGGACAGCCTTGGTGGTGCGCTTGGTCAGCTCCTTGACCTCCTGGGAGAGGTTCCGGACCCGGCGGGCGAGCGAGCGCATCGTGAAGACCGCCTCGTCTCGATCGTCGTCTAGTGCCGCGCAGGTGGCGATCAGGGCCGGGTTGGTCAGGCCGGTGAGTAGTTCGCGCAGATCGGGGTCGACGACCAGGAGGACGGCCTTGAGCTGGTTCATTGCCTGCGTGCGTGCCTTGACGGCCGATTCCATGGCCAGCCGCAGCACCCGCATGTCCGCCGCAGGACCGTCCGAAGTCTTCGGCGTGGTGGTAGCGCGTCCCGACAGAACGGCCCCTGCGGCCGCGTCCGCGTCAACGGCGTCGGTCTTACCGCGCTTGCGCCGCGTGGCGCGGTCGGGCTGGTTGACCTCGACCACGTCAATGCCCTCCCGGCGCAGGGCCCGGGTCGGCGCGACTCCGTAGGAGCCGGTGCACTCAACGCCAGCACGTCGGACGACACCGAACGACTCTGCCCAACCAATCAGTTGGCGATAACCAGCGGCCGTGGTTGGGAACTCCTGGTGCGCGAGAGAGGCCCCCAGGTAGGTGATCACAGCGGCGACGTGGATGTCCTTGTGGGTGTCGACCCCCAGGATCACATCCTCGGCCAGAGCTGGGACGTGCTGTGCGGGCAGGGCGGGACAGGGCAAGCTGGTGATGGTCACAAGGCTCCTCGGACTGGGGCTGGTGGCCGACGCCGGTCCGGGGGCGGTCAGAACTGTGATGGTGCCTTGTGCGGCAAAGCCCCTATCGGGACACGCTCACCGGGCCGGCGGCAGCAGGCGCCGCAGGGGACCGGAAGCCGACAGATCTACTCCAAGGCACCTGCGGCCAGTTGTCGCACGGGTCAGGCTCCGGTCCCCTGCGGCACACCATGATGCTCACAGTTGTCGCAGATCAGGTGGATGTCGAGCCCGTCGGGAACCTCGCGGTCGATCTCGACGAGGAACTTCTTGAACTCCTGGGCCCGGTGGCGGCGGTGCAGTGAACTGATGACCTTGCCGCTGCTGACATCGAAGGCGGCGAACAGGGTGGTCAGTCCGTTGCGCACGTAGTCGTGGCTACGACGCTCGGGCATGCCAGGCACTATCGGCAGCACCGGCCGGGACCGATCCAGGGCCTGGGCGAGTCGGCGGCGGGAGTCGGTAGTCTTGTCGGGAAGACCCAGCGCGGCCCCTGCTGACCTGCATGCTTCCGGGGTTAAGGGGGCGTCAGCTGTGTTGGCGCCCCGCCGCTGTGCCGAGGCAGTTGGAAGGCGTTCTTTGCGGCGGCTGGCAGCGTTAGTTTGCGGCTGACGACAGTGCGGTGGTTACGGAATGTGACGATTGGGCTGGCCTGGAGCGACGCGAAGTTGGGGCCCCGGCGACCGTCCTGCCGGTGCTCATGCGGAAAAGCCGTTGCCCTGGATCCGGTCAGGGCTGATAGACAGGGGCGTGGACGACGAAATCATGCCCCCGGTCGAGCGAATGCTCGCGGAACGCGCCTGCGAGCGCATCATCGTGGACTTCATCCACCGCCTTGACCTCGGTGAACCGAGCTCGGTGGCCGAGCTGTTCACGCCTGACGGTGTCTGGGACTGGCCCTTCGGGGACCGGCGCATCGAGGGGCGCGAGGCCCTGCGCGCCTACTTCGCCTCCCGCCCGGCCGACAGGCTGTCTCGGCGCCTGATGACGAACATCTTGGTCACGGTGGAGTCCGAGGCGACAGCGCGGGCCGTCTCGTATCTGACGACATACCGGGTCGATGGCTACTCAGGTGGGATGATCGAGCCCCGGCTCCCGGCGAATGTCGGCCACTATGAGGACGTCTTCCGCAAGATCGACGGTGCTTGGTTCCTCGCCAGCCGCACTGTCTTCCTCCCCTTCGGCGGCGGAACCGAACGGCTTCCCGTCGCGGATGCATCCAACGCCTGATGACCTCGCTTTGGGGCCCGGCGACCGAAGGTCGCCGGGTCCTGATGATCGGTGAGGGGCAGCCGCGAGACTCGGGGGCGAAGAGGGCCAGTGGAGTGCCTTCGACGACGATCGCGGTGAAGCCGTTCTCGGTGCCGGACGTGTGGTCTTCGGCCTCCTCCCAGCAGACACCTTGCCCGCAGTGATCGGGGTTCGTGTGCCGTCCGGGCCGGCGACCCAGCCGTCGCCGGGAGGGTATCCGGCAGACCCGACAGCACAATAACGGCTCTCCTGCCGTATGTGTGGGTGCGCTGATCTACGGCTGGACGTGAAACACGCCGTCCTCTGTGACCCTTGAGGTGTCGAAGCCCAAATTGGATCAAGCAGAGAGACGGCGTGCCTGCCTTCAGCATATGGAAGCGCACCCTGATGGTCGAAAACACCGTGGTAGAGACGGTGCGCTGGGACAAATCAGAACAATGTGTAGTCGCGTCGGTGCGGCCTGACGCGCGGCGGCGTGGGCGGTGCGGACTGTGCCGACGCCCGGCCCCTTGGTACGACCGGGGACGCGGCCGGCGGAGCTCGGCCGGTACCCGGACTGCGTCGCGCGGGACTTCATCTCCTGCAGGTTCGGCGAGGGGGCGGATACGGGCGGCGTCGAACTGGTTCCCTGTCAAGTAAGCGTGTTGGACTTGCTTGACGTCTCAGATCGAGCGATTTGCGAGAAGTCATGATGTTGGTGGCATGTCAGCGGACGCGGCAGACGGATCTGATCAATATTTCGGGATCGCCCAGCGTGACTGATCATCAGATCGATCTTTGAACAGTAGTGCTATGTGATCAGACGTTGAAGCTGCTGCTCCCACACCTGTCCGGCCTGGCGGTCGAGGAGGTCCGCGTCGCGGAGGCCGGGCTGCGGATCACCGCTCGCACGGCTTCCAAACAGGCATATTGTCCGGAGTGCGATGCCGGCTCGGCCCGGGTGCATGACCGCTACCGGCGGCGGATCGCCGACCTGGCCGTTGGCGGTCGGGCCGTGGCCATCGCCCTGTCGGTGCGTCGGTTCCGCTGCGAGACGCGCGGCTGTCCGCACCGGACGTTCGCGTCCCTCTCCACCGCGCCCCTGTCCGCCTCCTCCCGGGCGGAGGTCTGGCACGAAGCGGTGTCCCACACCTTCATGCCGATGACGGTGCGCTTCCTCGAAGAGGTGCCGTCCCCCGGAACGATCGTCAGCCGCCAGCTGGGCCCGGTGCGGATATCAAGGATCCAGGCGGGACCGCAGGTGGTCACGCGCGGCACGCGCATGATCGCGGCGGGTGGGCCTCCGTCGCTCTTCCTGAGCCTCCAGGAGCGCGGCACCTCGCTCAAGGAACAGGACGGGCGGGAGTCGCTCATCCGACCGGGCGAGTTCTCCTTCACCGATTCGTCCCGCGTCTTCCGGAAGAAGATCGACGAGGACTTCGCCTTCACGTCCTTCCACTTTCCCCGCGCGGAGCTGGACGTATCGGAGAAGGCTCTGCGGGGGCTGACCGCGACGGCGTTCAGCCGCGCCGAGGGCAGCGCCGCGCTCCTGGCAACCTATCTGACGCAGATGGCGCGCGAGGCGGAGCGGTTGGACGCGAGCGTCGGACGCCGGGCCGCGGCGACGGCGCTCGAACTGCTGGCGCTGCTCGTCGACGACCGGAGCGGGCAGCCACGGCCGCAGGAATCGCAGAGCTCGGCCTCGCTGGAGCGGGTCAAGGACTACACCGCGATCCCGACCTCTCGCCGTCCAGGATCGCCGAAGCGAACTACATGTCGCTCCGCTTCCTCCACAAGCTGTCCCAGCAGGAGGGCGTCACCCTCGGCACCTGGATCCGCACCCAGCGGCTGGAGCGCTGCAGCCGGGACCTCCTGCGGCCGATGGCCGAGGAGTTCGGGGTGGCAGAGATCGCCCGGCGCTGGGGCTTCGCCAACTCCAGCCACTTCAGCCGCATCTTCCGCGAGGCGTACGGCGTGTCCCCGCGGGACTGGCAGGTCGGCGGCAGGCCGACGGACTGACGCGCTTGCCGCCTCCCCGCATCCGGCAGCGGTCAGCCGGACTGAAAGAACGCGAGCGTCTTCCGGCCGACGTCCGGCGACGCCAGGACGTCCTGGATCTGCGCGGACTGCCGGGCGGCAGCGCCGGTGCGGTCGACCAACTCGCGTTCGTACTCCCGCACGGCGGCGGGGAAGTCGCCCGGATGCGCAGCCAGGGCGAGGCCGAGCAGGGCGCCGTCGATCAGCGCCATGTCGGCGCCTGCCCCACCGGCGGCATCAAGTGCGCCGCATCGCCGAGCAGCGTGACGTCCGGCGCCGGCGGCCAGGTCAGGCCGACCAGCAGCGTGGTGATCGGCCGCGGCACAATCGTGTCCTTGCAGGCCTCGATCAGTGCGAGGACTCGCGGGTCCCAGCCGGCGAAGAGGTCGATCAGCCTCACCCCGACGGCGGCCGGGTCGTCGAAGGGGATTCCGCTCGCGGCGAACCAGTCCTCGTCGGTGCGGTAGAAGCTGAGGTAGACGCGGACCCGGCTGTCGCCGTTCCACTGCGCCGCCAGGGACTGTCCGTCGCCGAGCACCCAGTAGTTGCCGCGCCCGACCATAGCGGTGGCGACACCTGGGACGACCCAACTGGGGCCGGACGACAGCCACTACGAGTACACCGACTTCGAGGAGGCCGGCAACCGCATCCTCCAGACCCACCCGGACATGCTGGTCACCATGAGGGCATCAACTGGTACGACAGCCCCTTGGCCGTCTTCAGCCACGGCCGTCCGATGCTCACCCCGGTCCGGACGCTCTCCAACACCCTGATCGACTCCGGGAAGCTGGTCTGCTCCGCGCACTTCGGGGTGAAGCGCCGACCGTCGTTCGGCCGGCAGTAGCCGGACAGGTCCACCACGTCGGTGGCCCCGAAGCTGTTGCGCAGGCTGAACCCTCGCTCAGCGTCAGCCCCTGGCGGGACCGCTGCCCCGGGCGGCGGTCCCGCCGTTCAGTCAGCAGGTGAGCACCGGTGCCGCCCAGTCGGCGTGGTCGGCCGCGTTGCCGTCACCGCCGTCGGTGACCACCAGGCGCAGCGTGGTGGCTCCGGTGAGGTCGATGCTCAGGTGCCTACCCGGATCGGTGCCGGTGAGCAGGCCGCTGTCAGCGGCCAAGGTGTCGTCCTTCCAGATCCGGAACGTCACCGAGCCGGCGCCGCCGGTCTCGTCGTCGACACCGACGTCGGTCGTCAGGTTCTTGCAGGTGCCGCCGAGGTGGAAGCTGATGTCGCTCGGGGCGTTGGTGCCCAGGCCCTTCGGGTACTGGACGCCGCGGATGCTGATGGCCTCGCCGTCACCGGCTGCGGCCTCGCCGTTGCTCGTGTCCCGCTCGACGGGGCCCCAGCCGTTGGTGGCGGAGGCGAACTGCAGGTCGCTGAGGTGGTTCTGGCCGGCGGGCGGTAGCACCGGGGCCCCCGGGGTGACCTTGAGCATCACCGTGCCGTGGCTCGGGACGGAGACCTTGATCGTGCCGGTGGTACTGGTACTGGTCTGCTTGGACCACAGGTCCTTGAGCGCGTACGACGATGCGCCGCCGATGCCGAGGGCCTGCGCGGTGGTGCTGATGGTGGCCGTGCCGGAGCGCTCGTTGGTGAGGGTGACGGCGCGGCTGCCGTCGGCCAGCGGCTTGGTCATCACCACCAGGTCGCTGCTGTTGGAGACGACCGTGCCCTGCTTGCCCAACGGGTCCTGGTCGACCGCGATGACGTCCGGGTTGGTGAGGAGGTCGAGCGTGCTCTGGGTGGCGGTGCGCAGGTCGCTGCCGATGATCAACGGGGCGGCCATCTCGGCCCAGAGGCTGATGTGGGTGCGGTACTCGGTGTCGGTCATGCCGCCGTTGCCGACCTCCAGCATGTCCGGGTCGTTCCACGCGCCGGGCTCGGCGTAGCCGGCCAGGGCCTGGTTGGCGTGCGCGTTGGCGAGCATCGACTTCCAGTTGTCGGCGATGTCGCCCGTGGTTCGCCAGGAGTTGCCGATGCCCGGTGCCCAGGTCCAGGGCGTGTTCTCGCCCCACTCGCAGATCGAGTAGAGGATCGGGCGGCCGGTGGCCTTGAGCGCGTCACCCATCGCCTTGTAGCGGGTCTGCGCGTCGATGCCCTGGTTGGTGCAGTTGTCGTACTTGAGGTAGTCGATGCCCCAGGAGGCCCACAGGTCGGCGTCCTGCTGCTCGTGGCCGAGGCTCCCGGAGTCGCCGGTCAGGGCACAGGTGGCGGTGCCGGCGCTGGAGTAGATGCCGAACTTCAGCCCCTTGGTGTGGATGTAGTCGGCCAGCGCCTTGATGCCGCCGGGGAAGCGGACCGGGTCGGGGACGAGGTTGCCGGTGGCGTCGCGGTTGGGCAGGGACCAGCAGTCGTCCAGGTTGATGTACTGGTAGCCGGCCGCCTTGAGGCCCTTGCTGACGAAGAGGTCGGCGATCCCCTTGATCATCGCTTCGTTGAACTGCGGTCCGCAGCCGGTGGAGTTCCAGTTGTTGAAACCCATCTGCGGGGTTCGGGCGAGCCCGTTCTCGACGGCCATCGCCGGTGCGGCGGTGGCGAGTTGGAGCCCGGTGGCGAGGGCGCCGCCGCCCGTGAGCAGGGCGAGCACGGTGAGTGCGGCGGCGAGGCGCCGGGGCGGTGCACCTGAGCACAAACGCACAAGTTCCTCCACAAGTCGACAGAATCGAACAGGACCGTGCGCACCAGAGTCTCAGTCCTCTCCCCGCACCTGCGTCAAGACCCCGGCGGCCACTTCAGAGCGTACGTGTGATTCTGTTCGCAATTGTTGACCTGCGCTCAGTTCACCCTCATATTGGCGGTGTTCACGCAATGTCCCCTTCCCTCACCCCCGGTTCGTGGACGGACCGGGGACCCCCAAGGAGCCGCCACATCCCCCTTGGCGCCCGTGGCGGCCTCCGCCGAGGAGGCCGCCACGCACCCCGTCCCCACCCACTCACCGGAGATCCTCTTGCGTCTCTCCCCCACCCGCCCGCTGTCCGCCGCCGCTTTCGGCCTCGCCACCGCGCTCGCCCTCACCGCCTGCTCCACCGGGCAGGAGTCCACCTCCGGCAAGGCCCAGGTCGCCCCGGTGAACGGGAAGATCTCGATCACCTACCTGCAGAAGCAGGGCGACCAGGAGTACTTCGTGGGCGAGGCGGCGGGCGCCAAGGCCAAGGCCGCCGAACTCGGCGTCGACCTCAAGGTGGTCAACCTCGGCAACGACGCCAACAAGACCGTCAGCGAGGTCCAGTCCGCCCTCGCCCAGAAGAGCAACGGCCTGATCATCGTCGTCCCGGACCCCGCCGTCGGCCCCCAGGTCGTCCAGCTGGCCAAGGACGCCAAGACTGCCCTGCTCACCTCGGACGACCAGGTCTGCGCCACCGGGCCCGACCCCGCGTCCTGCGCCAAGTCCGACCTGGTGCCGCGAATCGGCTTCTCCGGCGCCCAGATGGGCGGCGAGGTCGGCAAGCGGGCCGCCGAGGAGTTCACGAAGGCCGGCTGGAACCCGGCCGACACCCGGACCGTCTCCGCCTGGAAGCAGGACGTCACCGTCTGCGGCGACCGGGTCAAAGCCGCGAAGGACGCCTTCGCCTCGGCGGTGCCCGGCGTGCAGAACATCGACGTGGCCACCGACAACACCCCGACCGGCGCGCAGGACAAGGTCGCGGCGACCGTCACCGCCAACCCTGGCGTCAGGCACTGGGTGGTCTGGGGCTGCAACGACGAGAACGTCCAGGGCGGCGTCACCGCCCTGCAGAACGCCGGCGTCTCCCCCGGCGACATCGACGGCGTGGGCCTCGGCGCCTACCTGGCCTGCAAGGACTGGGGCAGCGGCAAGCCCACCGGCATGAAGGCCGCCCTGTTCATCAACGGCAAGGACGTCGGCGCGCTCGCCGTCCAGACCATCTACGACCGCCTCAAGAACGGCAAGGACATGCCAGCCGAGGCCTTCGCCCCCACCAGGATGGTCGACGCCGCCAGCTGGCAGTCCGCCGGCGTGACCTGCAGCTGACCGAGCGCACCCAATCCGTCAGTGAGGCCGCGATGACCGCCACCCACCAGTCACCCACCCCATCGTCCGGCCTCGCCGCCGAGGGAATCACCAAACGCTTCGGCAACGTCCGGGCACTGGACGACGTGACCCTGCACTTCCCACCCGGACAGGTCACCGCCCTGATGGGCGAGAACGGCGCGGGAAAGTCCACCCTGCTGAAGATCCTGACCGGTGATCACCTCCCGACCGAGGGCGTGGTGACGCTGGACGGCGCTCCGCTCACCCTCTCCTCCCCGATGGATGCGCGCCGAGCCGGGATCCGGATCATCCCGCAGGAGCCGGAGATCATCCCGCACGTCCCGGTCGCCGAGAACGTCTACGCCGGGTCGCTGCCACGCCGGGCCGGCCGCCGGCTCGACCGTGCGGAGCTACGCCGCCGGACCGTCGCCGACCTGGCCCGGCTCGGCTTCGCCGAGGTCCTCGACGCCGATCTCCTCGGCTCGGAACTCACCGCCGCCCAACGCCAGTTGGTGGAGATCCTGCGGGCCCTCACCGGCCCGGTGCCGCCCCGCGCGATCGCCTTCGACGAGCCCACCTCCTCCCTCTCCGAACACGAGGCAGAGGCGCTGTTCGCCCTGATCGGGCGGCTGCGCGAGGACGGCATCGCGGTCGTCTACGTCTCCCACCGGATGAAGGAGATCTCCCGGCTCGCCGACCGGATCGCCGTCCTGCGCGACGGCGCGGTGGCGGGCGTCGTCGACACGGCCGAAACGAACGACGCCGAGATCGTCCGCCTGATGGTCGGCCGCGACCTGTCCACGCTGTTCACCCGGCAGCAGGTCGCCACCGACCGCCCGGTCCTCGACGTACGGGACCTCACCACCGACGCCGTCCGCGGGGTCAGCCTGCGCGTCTACGCCGGCGAGGTGGTCGCCCTCGCCGGCCTGATCGGCGCCGGCCGCTCCGAACTCGCCCTCGCCCTGGCCGGTGAAACGCCCATCCGCTCCGGCGCGCTCACCCTGAAGGGCGAGCCACTACACCTGCGCGGCCCCCGCGACGCGATCGCGGCCGGCATCGGACTCGCGCCCGAGGAACGCAAGGCACAAGCCCTGTTCCTCCACCGGACCGTCCGCGACAACATCGTCCTCGTCAGCTACCCGTCGCTGCGCCGCCGGCGTTTCGTCAGGCGGGCGCAGGAGCGCGGGCTCGCCCAGGAGTACGCCGACCGGCTGCGGGTCCACGCACCCTCCATCGAGGTCGAGGTCCGCACCCTGTCCGGCGGCAACCAGCAGAAGGTGGTGCTCGCCCGCTGGCTCGCCCGCCGCCCGGAGCTGCTCATCCTCGACGAACCCACCCGCGGCATCGACATCGGCGCCAAGGCCGAGATCTACCGGATCATCGCCGACCTGGCCCGCGAAGGCGTCGCCGTCCTGGTGATCTCCTCCGAACTGCCCGAGGTGCTCGGCCTCGCCGACCGCGTCGTCGTGATGCAGAACGGCCGCGTCACCGGCGAGCTCGACCGCGCCGAGGCCTCCGAGGAGGCCATCCTCGCCCTCGCGATGACCGACGACCTCGCCACCACACCGAGCCCAGCCCCCAACTCCTCCACCGGAGGCGCACGATGACCAGCGCCGTCCCCGAAATCCGGCCGGAGCGGGCCCGACCGGCCCGCCGCGCGCTCGCTCTGCTCGTCTCCCTCGGCGGGCAGAACCTCAGCCTGCTGGGCGCGCTGACCGCCGTCCTCGTCCTCTTCGGCTGGCTCAACGACAACTTCCTGAGCTGGGACAACATCCAGGTCATCGCCGAAGCCGTCACCATCGCCGGCCTGCTCGCCGTCGTCCAGACCGTGGTCATCATCTGCGGCGGCCTGGACATCTCGGTCGGTTCCCAGGCGGGCCTCGCCTCCGTGCTCAGCGCGATGGTGTTCACCTCCGCCGGATCGAGCGCCCCGCTGGGCATCGGCGGGGCCCTGCTCGTCGGGGCGGGCATCGGCATGCTCAACGGCGCCGTCATCGTCTACGGCCGGGTCAATCCGACGATCGCCACCCTGGCCGGGCTCGCCGCGTACAAGGGCCTCGCCCAGCTCGTCTCGGGCGGGCGGGCGCAGGGCTACGTCCTCGGCGACCCCGTGTTCGTCTTCCTCAGCCGCGGAAAGGTCGCCGGACTGCCCACGATGGTGTGGCTGCTGATCCTGGTCGCCGCGGCCGTGCACGTCCTGCTCACCTACACCGACATCGGCCGCAACATCTACGCGATCGGCGGCAACCCCACCGCCGCCCGGCTGGCCGGCATCAACCTCAACAAGTACCTGATCTCCGCCTACGTGCTCACCGGCACCGTCGCCGCCCTCGCCGGCGTCCTGCTCACCGCCCGCACCGGGTCCGGCCAGCCGGTCTCCGGCAGCGAGGGCCTGGAACTTCAGTCGATCACCGCCGCCGCCCTCGGCGGCTGCGCCCTCAAGGGCGGCAAGGGCGGGGTCGGCGGCACCCTGCTGGCCGTGGCACTGCTGGGCGCGCTGCAGAACGGACTCACCGTCGAAGGCATCAACTCCTTCTGGCAGAACGTCGCCCAGGGCACCCTCCTGGTCGCCGCCGTCGTCGCCCAGCAGCGCCGCAACCGTGACCGCGCCATCGGCCTGCCCGCCTGAGGACCGGAGCGTGCGCGCCCTACGACGCCTTGGTGACGTTGATGATCGTCGGGCCCCGGTCCGGAGCGGGCAGGGCGAGGGTGGTCACGTCGGCCCGGGTCCGGGAGGTGATCGTCAGGCCCCACGCGGTGAAGAAGCCGAGCGCGTTCCGTCCCGAGACGCGTGAGGCGTTCAGCCTGCAGTGGTTCTCACTCGGGCTGCCCGCTGACTCGCCCTGTTGCCGGTCCATCCGTCGGATCGGTTGTCCGGCGGATGCCCGGTTCGAGCAGCGCCGTCTTCATGCGGAGGCCTTGACGACGGACCATCCGCCGTCCACGACGAGGGTCGCCCCGGTGACGTACGAGGCGTCGGAGGAGGCCAGGAAGGCCACGGCGGCGGCCACCTCGTCGGGGGTGCCGAAGCGTTTGGCGACGGTCTCGGCCACGCTGTCAGCGCGTCCGGTCTCGTCCACCCGGTCCCAGGCGGGCGTCAGGATCGGCCCGGGCAGGACGGTGTTGACACGCACCCGCGGCCCGTACTCGACGGCCAGCTGGCGGCCCATCGAGCACAGCGCGCCCTTCGCCGCCGCATAGGCGGGATGGCCGGGCAACCCGACCAGGGCGTGCACGGAGGAGGTGAGCACCAAAGCCCCTTCACTGTCCGCAAGTTGTTCGGCAAAAGCGCGAACCGCGAGCCAGGTGGCCTTGAGCGTGACGGCCAGCTGGCCGTCCCACTCCCCCTCGGTGAGCTCGTGCGCGGGCTTGACCACCACGGCGTAGGCGTTGCTGTGCAGGACGTCCAGCCGTCCGTAGCGGCGGCCGATGTGGTCGGCCAGTTCGTCCCACATGGCGGCGGAGGTGACGTCGCCGTGGCGGTACTCGGCGCGGCCGCCCGCGCGCGTGATCGCGTCCGCCAGCTCCTGACCGGTGTCGTCGGCGATGTCGACGGCGATCACCGTCGCGCCTTCGGCGGCCAGCCGCCTCGCCGTCGCGGCACCGATGCCACTGGCGGCTCCGGTGATCAGCGCGACTCGGTCCTGGAACCTTCGACACGTGTACTCGTTCATGCGATCACCGCAGTCCTCGGTCAGGGTCACGGACATGGGCGGGCGTCCGCCGGCAGGGCGGCGCCGGCCGGTGGGTCACGTCGGCGGGAGCTTCAACGGTCAGGACTGAGCCGACCGTTGCCATGATGCCAATGGACATCCCCTTCCGCCCAGGCCGGCAGACACCCTCGAACAGGCCGCGCTCGAACGGATGGACCTTTTTCGAAAAGGCGTCGTTCCACTGGGGGATTGGCTATCTGATGGCCAGTCAGAAACAAGCCGCACGCATTCTGCGCCACCGCACCGACCTCGCGACCGGCACCGTCAGCCGCCAGACCATCTACGCGATCACCGACCTGACCTCCCAGGAAGCCTCACCCGAGCGGCTCGGCCGACTCGCCAGGTCGCAGTGGACAATCGAAGCGGGCCGTGGCCGGCGCGGTCGGGACGGGTGACCTGCTGCTGACCGACGCCGCTACGGTCGGCCCTGAGGAGCGGGAGGCGGTGGCCGAGCGGGCACAGCGGGAGCGGGTGGTGCCGTGTGCTGGGGCCCTGTCGGCGGTGCTGCGGCGAATGCTGTTGCTGATCCGCGCCAAGCCCGGCCGGGCGGTCCAGGGCACTGGCTGCGGCACCGCCCCCACCGGGCCCGTCCCTCTTACCCTCGATCTCGACCGTCACCGAAGGACGCGCCCGTGACCGACGCCCGCACCAAGCGCACGCAGACCCTCACCGCCGCCGCGAAAGCGAAATCGAAGGCCAGGACCCAGGCCGCCGAGCAGGCCATCTGGAGGCTGATCAAGCGCCGCGAGGCAATCACCTTCCAGGCCGTCCAGCGCGAGGCCGGCGTCTCCCATGCCTTCCTCTACAATCACCCTGACCTGCGTGGACGCATCGAGCGCCTGCGGGCCCAGACCCGGGCAATCCCCGCGCCGACCGTCCCCGCGGGCGTGGAGAGCACCCTCGTCCTCGCGCTGACCGCCCAGATCACCGGGCTGAAGCGGCGGCACCGCGAAGAAGTACAGGCCCTGCGGGATGCGCTGGAGCAGGCCCATGGCGAGAACCTCGACCTCCGCCGCGAACTCGCCCGCCGCGGCGGGGCCACAGCGGCCCCTCAGTGACGGTCGACCCGATCAGCCATCCATGCCGCGTGCTGACGGATGCGGGGGAGATCGTCGGGAAAGCAGCTTTCCCAGCCCTCGTCCAGGCGCATCCATGCCGCCGGCTGTCCGGCCTCCGCGACCAACGAGGTTCCTGCATCAAGGATCGCGGCATACGACAACCCGAGGGTGACCGGAAGGTCCGGGTGATAGGAGCGAACCGCAACGGCTGCCGGCTCGGGCAGCAGTTCCGCCCGAAGGCCCGTCTCTTCGAAGAGCTCCCGGACCGCGCCCTCGCGCGGCGTCTCTCCGGCCTCGACCTTCCCACCGGGCGGAACCCACCCCCGCCAACGGTGCTTCACCAACACCACCCGGGCGAGATCCTCGTCGAACACCCAGACCTCGGCTCCAAGAGGCTCCATCGGCCCCTGCCGGGCATCGGCCAGCCACTGGCGAGCCCCGTCAAACTCGGCCACCGCCCGCCTGGCATCGATGACTGCAGCCTCAAGGGCCCGCTCGTCGACCACATTCCGAACCATCGGGCCAACATACGGTGACCCACCGACATCGACGCCACGTCACACCGATCTCATGAACGTCTCTACCAGCAGCAACATGCCGGATCTCAAAGTGAACCGTTGATATTAACGCCGAGGAGAAGATGCCGAATACATCGGCGCATTGATCCTGCGAGGGTCTTGATCGCCCCCGGCGGGGGCTGGGGGCGATCGGTCGGGCGCGGTCCGGTTTCAGTCGTGGACGAGTACGGTCGTGTAGTCGGCCAGGGCGGTGTTGATCTCGGCCGGGTCGAACGCGGCGGCGTCGAACTGGTCGGCCGAGTCGAGGCCGAGCCATTCGAGTCGTTCCTCGTGTTCTTCGTGGCTGGGGTCGGCGAGAACCTCGACGAGGTACTCGTATCCCCAGATACCGCCGCAGTCCTCGGGCGGGCCGGCCCGCCGGCCGGTGAGGCAGTGCGGGTAGGCGACGCCGGGTTCGGCGTCGCCTACGGCCTCGACGAGGATGTCGTGCTCCCAGTTATCGCCGAAGTCGTAGGTGTAGCCGAACCGCGCGCCGACGCCGGGGGCGATCTGGTCGAGGCGCATCGCCGTTGCGCTGCGGATCCCCAGGTCCCGATCGGTGACCCCGTACCGTTCCCGCCCGGTCTCGAAGACCCACATGTGGTAGTCCTCCCACCCGAACGCGGTCTGGATCAGGTCATGTAGCCGCCGCAGACCCGTGCTCGACGGCACCTGCAGGCGACGCCAGATCGGGGGCCGGGAGCCGGACAGGGTGACCTTGACTGTGTGGACGGACGTTCCTGGGGCGGTCCGGGAGCTGGTGGACGGCTTCACGCGCCTGGTGTTCGACATGGCCGCCATCCTGCCAGCGGCGCCGGTCCCCGCACGGGCGTTGGCCGCCGGCCCACTCGCCCGCGTGACAATGACCGGCGCGTGTCGAGTCCAGGGGTGGGAAAATATCGGTGCACAGCCCGTTCACGATGGTGTGGGAAGAGGACCAGCTGGCGACATCGGAGCAGTTGGCGCACTCGCGCACCGCTCCGATCCGGTGCGTCCAACGGGCCCGGGTTGCGCTGGCGGCCACCGACGGTGTCCCGAATGCCGTCATCGCCCGCCGCCTCGGGTTGCACATCGCCACCGTCCGGCGGTGGCGCAAACGGTTCCACCACGAGGGCCTGGCCGCGCTGGACGACCGTGAACGGCCCGGCCGCTCACGCCGTTACGGGCCCGAGGTTCACCTGGCCATCATGGCCACGGTGACCTCCGCCAGACCCGACCCCGACAGCCACTGGACCCACAGGTCCATCGCCGAATCCCTTGCCGGGCAGGGGATCTCCGCTTCTCAGGTGGGCAGGATCCTGGCCGGCTCGGACCTCAAGCCGCATCTGATCCGCGGCTGGCTCACCCGTCCCGCCGACCCCGACTTCCACACCGGGGCCGCCGAGGTGTGCGCCCTCCACCTGAACCGGCCCGAGGAAGCGGTGGTCCTCAGCCTGGACGAGAAGACCGCCATTCAGGCCCGTTCCCGCCGCCATCCCACCCGGCCGGCAAGACCCGGCCATCCCGACCAGTGCGAGTTCGAATACCGCCGCCACGGCACGGCCTCCATCGTCGCCGCCCTCAACGTGCACACCGGCCAGGTCCTCGTCGAGGACATCGCCCGCAACAACTCCGTCACCTTCGTCAACTTCCTGCGGTTGCTGGAGCAGAGCATCGACCCCGCCCTGGCGATCCATCTCGTCCTCGACAACGGCTCGTCCCATGTCGCGAAGGCCACCCGGGCCTGGCTGGCGGCCCATCCGCGGTTCATCGTCCACCACACGCCGAAGCACGCCTCCTGGCTGAACCAGATCGAGATCTTCTTCTCGGTCCTCGCCCGGCGTCTCCTGCGCCGGGGCGAGTTCACCTCCCGAGACGACCTCATCGACAAGATCCGCGACTTCACCATCGCTTACAACGACGGAGCCCGGCCATTTCGCTGGACATGCGACGGCACCCCACTCAAGGCAACCTGACCCTCGCAGGGTCAATGAGGCGCTGCACTAGTCTGCGGTGCAGCCCCAGTAGGCGATCTCGGCTGCTTCACCGCCGCGGTACAGCACCGTGCATCGGCCGCTTCCGCGGCCCACCGGGTGCAGCAGCCGGCCGAGCGCGGCATCCCACTGTTCGCGCGTGGGTCGGCCGTCGGGGGCCCAGCTGCGGATCTCGTCCTCGGTCAAGGGGCGCATCAAGGCGATGTCGTCCCCTGCCTCTGCATCGATCAGCGCGAAGAAGTCGAGCACCGTGCAGGTTCCTCCGGTCAGGATGTACTCCTGCCATGCCTCGTCCTTCCACAGCTCGACGATGCTCCGCCCCGGAAAGCCGTGGTCGTCCTTCGCCAGCTCCTGCTCCTGAGCCTGACGGAATGCCGCTCCCAGATTCTCCTGGTACGGCCCGGTCGACGCCCACCCATTGCCACCCACTACAGAGTCCTCCTCTTCGCCGTCTCTCGGCCGCGCCGCACACTAACTGCTACCGCCGACAGAACCGACCGCGGATGCTGTCCAGTCAGTGGCCGGGTCGTCGTGGTAGGGCCGCACATGATCAGAACTGGCCGGTCAAACTGTCGGTGAGATCGGTCGAGGTTCGGTGAGACGAGACAGCCACAACCCGCTGCGGCGGCTTGTCCCAGCTCTGTCCCAGGTCCGGCGTGAAGTACCGCTACCTGGGGAGATGGGCTGGGACCGTCCCAGCAGATCGGGTATTGCGGGCGTGCTGAGACGGTGCTGGGACACGGGTGTCTGAGGACTGTCCCAGCCCCGGGAGCCGAGCCGGTGAGGCGCAGGCGGCCGGGTCCCGGGGAACGAGGTGGGTGTTCCGCAGGGCCCGGCCGTGGGCGCCCCTCCAGGAAGGTCAGCGAGACCACGTCCTCGGCCAGGGCCCAGTTCCCGGTCACGCGCACGGCGTGGCGGTACACCAGGGAGGAGTGGTCCCGGAACAGGTCGCGGAACGCTTCGGGATTCCCGGCCCGCAGCCGGGAGTGTGGATGGTTCACGTCATGCCTTGTCCGAGCAGGAACACCGGCTCCCGTGACACAGGTCACCGGCCGAGGCCGTGAGGGTGCGTGTGGGGCTCGGCTCAAAAGCTCGGATCCCACAGACCGACACCCCCTCGCCGCAGGAAACACCCGCTAAAGAGGCTCACCGACCTCGACGAAGTCCAGCTCGAACGCCGACAGGTCGGCATCGCCGTACGCCAACGCGGCAACCGCCCCCGACTCCCCCACCACTGGTCAAGATCAGGTGGCGGAAACCTGGCGTCGGTCGAGATCAATTGACGAACAGTCAAGATCGCCTGTCGAAGGACAAACACCACATGGTCCGCGCCCTGCCCCGCAACCCCGCCCGGCACACCCCCGCCCCGGGCATGGCGCCCATCATCCCCCACACCAGCACCCCCGCAGCCGGCAGCGACGGCCACGGACGACGAAACGGCGGCGCCCACCGGGTGATGGCCCGGTGTGTGCGTCTCGGGTCCAGCGGGCGCCGCCAGCAGCGTAGCCGGGGGCAGCGGCCGGGAGGCGGCCGCCAGGCCGGCCGGCTTCCGGGAGCACCCAGGCGTCCGCTTCCGTGCTGTCCCGTCTCAACGAAGTTTGCGGAGTCTGACCGGCCCGGTGAGGTCGCACACCCGGCAAGCTCACACCCCGAGAATCCCTGCTCGTCGTGCCTGCAGTTCGGAGCGGACGAGTTCGAGGAGGCGCCCCGACCAGTTGCGGCCTCGGCCTGCGTTGTCGCCCCAGAAGGGCGAGTTCATGTCGTCGTAGATCACGGTGGCGTCGTCCGTCGCCAGCAGGACCTCGGCCAGTTCGGGGTGCTGGTCGCACTTGGCGCGCAGCAGGTGTGCCATGACGGCGGTTCGGGCGTGTTCCCAGCCCTCTCGGCAGGGGGCCTCGGTCGCGAGCACGCGTGCTGCGGCGGCGGTCTCCGCTGCCGCGATAGCGTGCCGGGTCTCCGGCTCGGCGACCGACAGGGCCCAGTAGGCGTGGGCGACGGAGGGGTAGTCGGTGTCTGCGACCGTGATCGGGGCGGGGTAGTCGTGGCGCAGGCCGAGCTTCCCATCAGGAGGGGTTGACGGAGCCGTCGTTGGACCTGACCGACCGGTTGGTCAGTGCCGTGATCGCAAGGGACGCCGCCACGGTGCGGGCCTGTCTGAAGCAGGGCACGGCGCCGGACACCTTGGGTTCCGATGGCTTGCCCCTGCTCTGTACCGCTGTGGCCGGGCTCGATCACCTCACCGCCGAGGTCCTGGTCGACGGGGGCGCCAACCAGGACCTTGAGCTTCCGGACGGCAGCACGCCCCTTGTGCGGGCAGTCGACACCGGCTCCCCCACGCTGGTCACCGTGGTACTTGGGGATGCCCCTCGACTCCGTGTGCCCGAGGCTTCCCAACGACAACTGCTCGACCTGGCCCGGCACTGGTACGAGGTCGGCGTGGTCGAGGAGCTGCGCCACCAGACCGGAGCCGCCGGCCCGGCCGTGACGCACCGGATCGACGACGCCCACGGCGACACGATCGACGAGATGTCCCTCGGCGGGCTCACCGTGCGGGCCGGACACGGGGCCGTCCTCACCCAGTTGGAGTGGCGGTTCGGTGTACTACCGCCCCTCGACGAAGTGATGGCACGCGCCGTCGAGCACGCGGAGGACGGGGACAGCAACTGGTTCACCGCCGCCTACTACCTGAGCCGGCGCCGGGGCCCGCGCATATGGTCCGAACTCACCACTCTGCGTCAGCATCCCGATCCCACGCACCGCCGTTTCCTCGCCTCGGTTCTGTGGCACCGGGGCACTCTCGTGCGGCCGGCCGCGTCTCGGACGTCGCCCACGATGTCGACTTCCTGGCGTCCTGGGCAGATACCACGGCGGACCCGCACCCTGGTGACCCGGCGGTGGCCGCGTGCCTTGGCGACCGGCACGAGCGCACTACCAATGCTTTGACCTGCGAGAACGTCGATACCTTGATGGCTCACCAAGGTTTCTGGGCCCGGCTGCGGCCGAACCATCAAGGTATCGAGCGGGAACCTTGGTGGACCGTCCGCCACCTTGGTGACCGGGTGACCGCCGAAGCCCGGCTCACCTTGCTACCGCTCCCCCCGCCGACCGCCAGCGCGCCGGGCACCCGGACAGCCTGGTGGCTGTGACCTGCGACATCAAGGTATGAGGAGGAGTCACCAAGGTTCCCGGGCGATTCCTTGATGCCCGGTCCGGGGCCGGGAGCGGCAGGCCCAGCGGGTGCAGCAGTTCGGCGGTGACGCCGGCCGGCGCCTGCTGCACCGGAGCCCTGGACGGTGCAACACGACCCGCTGCGCCCCGCTGCGTGCTGCACCGCCGAGGGCGCGGCGGCGTGCGGCCGGGACAACCTGCTGCACCTCGGGGACAACCAGGCCGGGGCAGGCCGGCCTGCCCGGGACAACCTCCAGCAGCAGCGCCAGGACAAGGGGGTACTGCACTCCCTTGTCCTGATGCCGCACCAGCTTGTCGCCGTGCTGCCGCAGCCCCCGCCACAATCCGCACTGGCACCTCGTCCACGAGTACGGGGGCGAGCTGTTCATCAGCTTCGGGGAACATCGGTACAGCGGTTGACGCCAAGCCGCTGATCTCCGACAAGCTCAGCGGAAGTCGTCGGCGTGGTCGACGGCCCACTGGGCGTATTCATGCGCCGGCGTGCCGGTGATCTTTTCGGCGATGACGGAGGTCAGGGCCGGGACGCCGTCGGCAGCGGCCCACTGACTCACGATCGCCTCGGCCACGACCGGATGCATTGTTCTGCCCACGTCCGCGCGAGCCTGCTCGTCGGAGACGTGTTCGACCCGGATGCCGCGGCCGAGGGCCTCGCCGATGTACTCGACCTGCCGTTGCAGGGTCAGGGACTCGGCTCCGTAGATGGTGTACGCCTGGTGCGAGTGACCCGGTTCGGTCAGGGCGGTCACCGCAAGCGCCGCGATGTCCTTTTCGTGCACCGGTGCCGACTGTGCGAGCGGATAGGGAAGACGGACGACGTTGTCCGTGCGGATCGATTCGGCCCACCAGGTGCGGGTGTTGATCGCGAACGTCCCTGGCCTGACGAACGTCCAGTCCATGCCGGACCGTTGGATGACCTGCTCGATCGTGCGGTTCAGGCGGGGGACCAGGTGGTCGGCGTCGTGGTTCACGACCGACACTGACGAGAGCAGGACCACCTGCCGGATCCCCGCGGCTGTGGCCGCCGCAGCGACCTTCTCGATGTCGTAGGGCTTCTGGGGGTCGAGCATTCCGTACAGGAACATCTTGTCGGCGCCGTCGAGCGCTGCGGGCAGCGTCTCGGGACGGTCCAGGTCGGCGGCGACGGCTTCCCACCCGGGCGTCGAGCCCGAGGCTGGGGTCCTGCTGACTGCTCTGACCTGCTCACCGGCGGCCAGCAGGCCATCGGCCACGTGACGAGCGACGTTACCGCGAGCGCCGAAGACAACTGCCACCATGATGGGGGCCTCCTATTGGCTGTGGACCTGTTGGTTGTGGACGTGAATGGCCGCACAGCGGCGATGCCGAGTGGATGGGGTGTGAGGGTCTGCCGTTGTCGGCGCAAGCGCCGTAAGCGGGCCCTCCGGTCGCCGCTCAGGGCTGGATGTTCTCCAGGTCCTCCAGGAGGCTGGGGTGCTTCGGCTCCCAGCCGAGGGTCTGCCGGGTGCGGGCGCTGGACGAGGGCTGGTCGTTCGCGAAGATCGGGCCGAGAGGGCCGTAGGTCTGCGATGGCACCGACTCGACCGGAAGGCCCAGCCGTCGGCCGATGACCGCGGCGACGTCACGCACCTGGTCTCCCTCGTCGGCCACGGCGTGCCAGGAGGTGCCGGCTTCCGCCTGTTCCAGCGCGAGCCGGAAGAGGACTGCCGAGTCGAGCGCGTGCACGGCCGGCCAGCGCTGTGTGCCGTCGCCCGGGTAGCCGGACACTCCGGTCCGGCGTGCGATGTCGGTCAGCAAGCCGGCGAACCCGCCCGCGCCCTGGTTGTGGACCGTACGCGGCAGGCGTACGGCCGTGCTCCGGACCCCGCGCGAGGCCAGGCCCAGGACCGCCGTGACGGCGCGGCCACGACCACCGACCGGCCCGTCGGTCGGCAGTGGGTCGGCCTCGGTGGAGGCACGGCCCGGCACATGGGGCGTACCCGAGCAGGTGACCAAGGGCCGGTCGCTGCCGACGAGTTCCTCGCCGAGGGCCGCGAGGGCGGCACTCTCCTCGGCGACCGCCTTGGCGACGGCGTCGGGGCTGCTGAAATCGTTGGCGAATGCCAGGTGGATCACCCCGTCGGCCTGAGCGGCGCCGGAGCGAAGGACGTCCAGATCGGCGAGAGCTCCCCGGAGAGGCTCGGCGCCGGCCGCCTCGGCGGCCAGCGCGGAGGCGTCGGAACGGGCGAGTGCGAGGACGCTGTGGCCATTGCCGAGCAGTTCGGCGACGACGGCGGAACCGATCAGACCAGTGCCACCCGTGACAAAGACGTGCATGGATCCCTCCCCCAAGTGATGGGACTCTTGTCCCGTCACTCTAGCAGAGTGACGGGACAAGAGTCCCATCACGTATGATGGGGCCATGGCTCGATGGGAACCAGGCGCACGCGAACGCCTCGTCATTGCCGCGGTCGACCTGTTCACCGAGCAGGGCTACGACGCCACGACGGTCGCACAGATCGCCGAGCGCGCCGGGGTCACCAAAAGCACCTTCTTCCGGCACTTCCCCGACAAGCGAGAGCTGCTGGTGGCCGGACAGGAGACGCTGAGCCGGCTGCTGACCGATGGGATCACCGAGGCGCCCGATGACGCCACCCCGCTCGAGGCGGTCGCTGCCGGACTTGAGCGCGCGTCGAGCGCGATGGGTCCCATGAATCGCGAGCTCGCCCCGCGCCTGAAGGCTGCCGTCGCCGCCAGTGTCGAGCTTCAGGAGCGTGACGCCCTCAAGACCGTCAGCCTCGCGGCCGCGATGACGACCGCCCTCGTCGCCCGCGGCCTGTCCGACCCGGCCGCGGCCCTCGCGAGCGAGCTGGGCGTCCTGGCCTTCAAGCGCGGGTTCGCCGAATGGTCCGAGGGCGACCGTGACGGCAAGGACGAGCTCACCGGGTACGTCCTGGCGGCCCTGGACGAGTTGCGTACGGTGAGTGCATCGCTGGGCTGAGCGGACAGATCGTCCCGCTCATCGGCTGGTTGCGCATCGACCCGTCGCTCGTCAGGCCCGCAGACGCACGCGGCTCCTTCTCAGCGCAGCTGCTCGGCCAGTCCGACGATGATGCCCTCCGGGCCGCGGACGCAGCAGAGCAGACAGCTGTCCTCAAACCCGGCGATCTCGCCGACGAGTTCGGCGCCGTGAGGGCGCAGGCGGGCAACGGTGTCCTCAATGTCGTCGACGGCGAACATGACGCGGTGCGTGCCCTGAATGTTGTGCGGCCGGCTGCACCGCCCGCCACCGATCCCCCGCCGGACAGGGCCCCATCGCCCACACCCACGGAGCCGGGACCGCGTTCTCCGGCGGCTTCGCCGCCGCCTACCTCACCGGCCACGACCTCCCCACCTGCCTGCGCGTCGCCTGCACCACCGGCACCGCGCACCGCACCACGACCCTGCACTTGCCGGAAACCTCATCCGCCCTGCTCAGGCCGCATGCCGGTACTCGTGGAGGAGGCCGCCGAGCCGGTCGGTCCGGCGTATATCGAGGCGGGCGATTTGCTCCGGGTCGTCGACCGGTTTGGGAAGCGCACGCAGGGGGCGGGCGTTCGCAAGGCCCTGGTGCGGTCTGTGGGAGTTGTAGAACTTCTCGAACTCCCGCAGGGCGTGGAGTAGATGCTGCTCGTTCCAGATCAGGGTCCGGTCCAGGGACTTCCCAGGGGTTCGCAGGTCAGGAGCGCAACGCGAGACCTGGCCGAGGCCTACGAGCTGCGTGTGTTGCGCCCCGGCGTCACAGCCGCCGGGGATCAGGTGCGGCGGCCCCCAGGGACAGCTGCGCTTCGCCTCGGCCGCGGCGGCTTCGGCTGCGCCCCGCTCGCGCTCGGCTGCCTCCCGGGCCTTTCGGTCGGCGGTCTCCTGGCGGCAGCCAGGAGAAAGGCATCCGCTGAGGCGAACGGCCACTGGCCACAGCCGCATAGCCCGGACAAAGCGGCGCGGCGTTCTCCCGCTACCTTTCTGGCACGGGTAGCAAGCGGAAACCGTACTGGTGGACCTTCGGAACTCCGACGACGCGCCGGCTCCGGGCCGACCGTCGCCGCGCTGCTGTTCCTGGCCCAGCATGTCCGAGGTCGTCTGGCACTGACACCTCGGCTGGGGACCGGTCCGCTACCCGCTCGGGGGTTCGGGCGCGGACCGGTCCTCCCAGTGTGTGCGGACGGGCGCAACGGGGCCCCTGGGGTTGCTCCGGGGGATGTCGGGGGGTGTCTCCCTGCCAGTCCCAGCGGCGCGGGTCCGCGAGCCGGGGTTCGTCGTGGGCGCGGCCGCCGGGACCGTACCTGCCGATCTCGGTGGGGAGCGCGGCGCCGTCAGCGAGCTGGTCGGTGTCCCGGCCGGTGACGTCGAGGAGGAGGCCGTCAAGCGGGCCGTCGACGAGCTCGCGGTACGTGTGGCCCGGCTGGGGGCCGGGGTCGGGGTCGGCGGGCGGGACGGGCGCCAGATGGCCTCCGCGCAGGCCGATAGCCTGACGGAATGACAGGAGTACTGGAGTTCGGTGCGCTGTTGGCACGCCTGATGGACCACCGGACGCTCGACTCCGCCGCGCTCTCGACGGCGGCCGGCGCCGACCCGGCGCAGCTGCGGGCCGTGCTCGACGGACGGGCTCCGACCGGACAGTTGCTCAGGGTTCTCGGACCGGTGCTCGGGCTGCACGCCGCCGACCTGTTCGTCCTGGCCGGGCAGCCGGTGCCTGACGATCTGACGCCGGTCACCCGCAATCCGCACTGGTCGGTCAGCCACGTCGTCTACAACGTGATGGTCATGCCCGCCGGGAACCGGCGCCTGCTGCTGGACGCGATCCGGGCGCAGCCTCTGGTCCAGCGGGAGGGACGGGGCGGGGTCGACCGGCCGTACCACCGGTACGAGCCGGGCTTCGGCGCGGTGCTCCTGAAGCTCGCACACAGCCGGAACCTCAAGTGGGCATGCACGGCGAAGGCCCTGTACGCGGTGACCGGCGGACAGATCTACCTGTCGGCGTCCACGATCGGCGGGGTGGGCCGCGGCACTGTCGAAGCGACCCCCGAACTGGTGGCCGGTTTCGCGGGCATGCTCGGCATCCCCGCCCCCGACCTGGCAGCGCTCGGGGGCATCCGCCTGCCCGACGGCCTGCCACCACTCCACTCCCGGGCCGCCGACGTGGCCACAATCATCTGGGAAGCCCGCCGCCTGACCACCGCCCAACTCGGGGAAGTCGATCTCACCTCCCGCCACCTGGCCGGTCGCTGACCAGCCATCCCCACCAAGCACCTGGGGAACCTCCAGGACCGCGCGCTCGGCCAATCAACACACTCCGGGTGGGGCTTTGGACCCGCAGTAGACGATGCCACCGAAGTAGACGCTGTCGATTGCAGGGTTGAGGGTCACGGCGACGGGGCCCTTGGGGAGCCATTTCAGATCGTTACTCTCCGCGACCTCGCCAGTGGCGTTCGTCCCCTCGCTGCTGACGAGGCGTCCTGTGGCGTGGAGACCGCCTGTGATTTTGCCATCGGCCCAGGTGTCACAGGGCGTGCGGCTCTCCGTTGCGCAGTTGTAGTAGGTCCGTCCGCCGGCCTCGAACGAGCCGTCCTGGGCAATCGTGAGATAGCGGCCGTGTCCGCTCCATTCTCCGGCAAAGAGGGAGGAGTCGACCGGGCGCGGGCTGGGCAAGGAGGACTCGGGCGGGCCGTCCGGAGCGGAGCTGCTGGCGGTGGTCGGCCGGTCCGAGGGATGACCGTCGGAGCAGCCGGTGGCCAGGGTGGAGACCGTCGCGACGGCCATGGCCATGGTGGCCAGTGAGCGTAACCGGTGGCGTCGGCGCAGGTGCATGGGGGTTCCTCACTTGGTTGCGGACGGTGGAGGTTGGGGTCATCTGGCACGGCCGCAGGGGGCCTGGTAGTCGATGTCGGGGAGGTGCTGCTTCCAGGCGGTGGCGTCCAGGGGCACTCCGCTCGCGGCACACAGCCGCTGGAGGAGTGCCTCGGGGGAGGTGTCGCGGACCACGATCGTCCCCAGGGATCCGGCGGTGAGGAGGAGTCTGCCGCCGCTGGCCCGCAGTGCCGTGAGTGTGGCGAGGTTGTCGCTGTCGCTGTCCAGGGGGAGGAAGTCTGCGGTCACGGTGGCGTGCTCGGGAGTGGAGACGTCCCACAGGTGCACTCCGCCTCCGTCGTCCATGCCTGCCAGCGCTGTGCCGTCCGGGCTGAATCGCAGAGACCGGAGCGGGCCGGTGGCACCGGAGGCCGTCCCTAGCCGCTTCGGCGCGCTGAGCTGCCGGATGTCCCACAGGGTCAGTACGCCGTCGGCGCTGGAGGCGGCGAGCAGCTGCTGCCGTGGGGACAGTGCGGTGGCGGTGACCTGGCCGAGCCGTGTGGTCAGCGCGGTCAGCGCGGTCGGGTGGTCGGGGTCGCTGAGGTCCCAGAGTTGGCTGTCGGCGTCGGCGTTGTTCAGGGAGGCGCCTTCGCTGACGGAGAGCACGGTGTTGCTCGGGTCGAAGCTGGTGACCGGGGCCCCGCGACCGTTGGTGGGAACGGTGCCTCGCACGGCTGGGTGGGCCGGATCGGTCAGGTCCAGCAGGCGTAGCTCATGGGAGTTGAGGGCGGCAGTGAGCATCCGTCCGTCCGGGCTGAAGGTCACTTGGACTCGCGTTGACGAGGCCGAGCGTCCAAGTCCGGTCGAACCGATCGTGACCGGACGCCGGGGATCGGCGACGTCCCACAGGGAGACGGTGGCAATCACGTCAGCTCCCTCCTTCGCCGCTCTGGTCCGGCCTATTGCCAGCAGGTGCCCGTGCAGGGCGACGGTGGTCATTCCGGTCACCTCGGTACCGCTGTTGCGGGCCGTCTCCAGCTGGGCGGCCGGTTGTGGTGCACGAGGATCGCTCAGGTCCCACAGGAAGGCGCCGTCGTGTGTTCCGGCCACGAGGAGACGGCCGTCCTCGGCGACCGCCGCCGCCGGCGATACCGTCACCTGCGGCCACTCGGGATTGGTCACCGTGGCCAGGGCGGATCGGACCGCGCCGCCGCCGATATCCCAGAGTTCGACCCGATCCGCCGCGGACAGGGTCCGGTGGTCCGACCGGCCCAAGGTGGCCAGGGTTCGGCCGTCTGGGGTGAAGGCCAGGGCACCGCTGCCGCCTTTCAGCGCGGGTAGTTCCACCGGATGCTCGGGGGTGGTGAAGTCCCACAACGTGGTGTCGCCGAACTCGGGAGTCGCCTGCGTCACCGCGAGCGTCCTGCCGTTCGGGCTGAAGGCCACGGCTGCCGCGGACCCGCCCTGTTTGCCGAGCACCCTCGGCGCTGTGAGGCCGCGCGGGTCGCTGACGTTCCACAGGTGGACGGTCCCGCCGTCACCGGCGGCCGCGAGGGAACGGCCGTCCGGGGCGAAGGCGACCGCGCGTGCCGTGTTCGGCGGCTGGGCCCCTACCCGTCCAAGGGGGTGTTGGGCGTCGCCCAGATCCCACAACCGCACGCCGCGCACCAGGTCCGCAGCGGCGACCGTGCGACCGTCCGGGCTGACGGCCACGTCCGACGCCTGTCCCGTGTCGGCTTCAGGTAGGGAGAGGAGCCGGGGTCGGGCCCGGTCGATGAGCTGCCAGGCCCGCACGTTGAGGTCCCAGCCGATGGCCGCCAGCGTGCGGCCATCCTGGGAGAGCGCCAGGCCGCGGACCGGCCCGGGCGGGCCGGTCACCTCGGCCAGCCGCTGTGGCCGGTCGGGGTGTGAAGTGTCCCAGAGCCCGATCGTCCCCTGACTGGACCCCACCGCCAGGAGGCTCCCGTCCGCCGTGAGCGCGACGGCCGTGCTCGTGCCCCCAACGGGCGCAGCGGCCAGGAACGCATGGTCGGTGAGACTCCAAAGGCGTGCCGTCCTGCCCCCCGCGACGGCGAGCAGTCCCCCGCCCGAGCTGAGCGCGGTGGCCTCGGGGGCAGCGATGGTCCCTGGCAGGGGCAGGGCCGAGAGGAGGGCGTTGTAGGTGTCCCTGGTCGGGGCGAGCCGGAAGGCGGCGATGCGCAGTTGCTTGGCCTGGTCCGGCTGGGCGGCGTCCAGCTCGGCGGCCTCCCCAACGAGCTTTCTCGCGAGGTTGGCGCGGTGCTGGGCGCTGCTGTCCTGGCTCTGCTGTACAGCCACGACGGCTGCGGCCGCGGCCACGGCCAGCGACGTGCACAGGGTCGCGAACCGGAGGATGCGCGTGCGTCGTTCACGTGCCCGCAAGAGCCCGCTGTGCCGGACGAAGTCGGCTTCCTCGTCCGGTATCTGCTTCGCCCGGGTCCCGAGCCAGCGCTGCGCCTCGTCGAGCCGGCGCCGGTCCAGGGTGAGGCCGGGAGGCCGGCCCTGCTCCTGCCAGGTTCGTATGGTGCGCCGAAGGTCCTCCTGCCAACTGCGGAAGGCGCGATTGTCCTCGACCCATCCACGTAGTCGTGGCCAGCTCTCCACTAGGGCACGTATTCGGTCGTGATCAATCTGTGTGATTCACCTTCGCGGCGGGTCCTGATCCGGTAGACCGTGGTGTGTGACGCGAGCGCAAC
>NZ_JBIWNZ010000028.1:0-116635 GCF_044767505.1 Kitasatospora sp. NPDC101235 | reverse complement strand
CGATCCGGTCCGACAACCGCTCGTCCGTCGGCGGCTTGACCTGCCCAGGGCGTGGCATCCAGGCACCTCCTGGACAGGCAGCCTACCAGCAAAGATCCTTAAGTCACTGGTATTGGGGCTAGTACTGCAATCACAGTTATGGGCGGGACGGTTGTGAGTTCGGCTGGTGGCTGTGGTTGTGTTCTGCCGTGTCTGTGGATCTCGGGGTGGGACAGATCGAGGCCTGGCAGGGGATGCTGTCCGGGCTGCATGCGCGGTTCTCGACGACAGGCCGCTCATGAACACGGCCCGCAGGTTCACCCGTGCCATCCTGCCTCCTTCTCCGTACCGTCAGGGCGGGCGTCCGGTTCGCATCGCGTGAGAAGCATTCGACCCTGTCAGTTTCCGGTGTGACGCCACAAGGCGCCGCCCTGACCGGCAGGAGCGCGGTCGAAGACTCACCCCCGCCATCAGAACAACCAGCGAACAGCCTGCTCCCGGCTCACCCGCTCGGCATCGACATACCAAAGCCCGTTCGGTTTGTCCCACCGGGCCTTGAGGAGTGCCTTGGCCTCGCCCTTCTCGCCGTACGGGACGTTGAGGTAGAGCCGCCCGTGGATGACGTCCCCGGGCCGAATGCTCGCCGCCCCGGTCGCATCCCGCGTCGGGATCAGCTGATCAGCCGAGATCACCTGGCATGGCGCCCCAGGTTGACCAGCCGACAGATCGGCTCGCGCATGCGGTACTGAGTGTCCAGCGCCCCCAGCCGTGGGTCCTGGCGTACGGAGCCGCTCTCACTCACCAGACCGGCCGTGTGGAAGGCCGTCCACGCTGCTCGACGTCATGGCGGAGAGCCAGTCGGCACGCGTGTCCCCGAGGCACGGCCAGAAGCCCTTCCGCACCGATGAGGTGACACTCGCCGGCTTCCAGGACCTCCTGGACCGACTCCCGGCAGAAGGCCGGCTGGAGGCACTCAAGAGGGCGGAGATCCAGCTGATGTCCGACACGGACGCCGGACTGCCCGTCGGGCCCGCCACGGACGCGCTGAAGTGGGTCTCGGCCGAGGTGTCCCTGGGCAACAGCCACTTCATCCGTCACCAGAACGGTTGGTACGAGATCGGCGCGAACCACCTGGAGTACGTCGACGCCGAGGTGCGCAAGCTCTTCGAGGCGTCACCGGCCTACGACCTCCCCGCATGGCCGACGGAGGACGAGGCCCGGGCGCTCGGGCTCAAGAACACCTACGAGAACAGCTACAACCGGCTGGCGGCCCGCTCCCTTGGATGGGCCTTCCTGGACGGGGGCCTGATCCAGTGCAAGCTGCACCCCCTCGGCTTCGAGGCCGCCGACCTGATCGCGCCTGACGGCACCCTCGTGCACGTCAAGCAGACCAAGGAATCGGGCCCGCTCAGCCACCTGTTCGTTCAGGGCCACGTGTCCGCCGACGCCCTGCACACCGAGAGCGACGCGAACGCTGCTGTCGTCGAGGCCGTCAGGAAGCGGCTTCCCGCGTTCCCCGAGGGGCGCTTCGAGCCGCGCCGGGTGCTCTTCGCCATCGCGTTGAAGACGGGCGCCGCGCTCACCTCCGACTCCCTGTTCACCGTCTCCAAGATCTCGCTGCTGCACACCGCGCGCGCACTGCAGAACCTGGGCATCGAGGTGCACATCCAGGGGATCGACTACCGTGCCCGCGCCGGGCTCCCGGTCGATTGACACCGTCAACACGTAGGCTGTGACGCGCCACCAGGCTGACGCAGGAAAGGCTCCCCATGTCCCACCCGGATCGCCCCGAGTTCCACATCAAGCTTCCTGGCGTGGACCTCGTCGCATGCGGGCGGCTTCTCGACGAGATCGGCAACAACGGTTCGCCCAAGTTCCTGCTGCTGGAGGGGTCGTCAGCGACGGCGACCGACTGGCCCAAGCTTGGCGACTACGGCCGCCGGCTGCGCGCCGCCCTGCGGACCGACTGGTCCCTCGTGGACGACCGCCCCGGCTACTGGGTGGCGAACCGCGACATCGAGTGCAACTCGCCCTCGGCCGCCGCCACCGTCGTGCTCGGCTACAACGCCGGCGGCCCCGAGACCTGGCGGACCACCGAGGGCTACCCCCTCGCCGACTACCTGCCCGGCAGTTGGCGCATCCCGCACAAGGCGTGGCTGGTGCGCGGCTCCAACGTGTCCGGGCACAACCTGGTGCGGCGGCTCTGGCTCGCCGACGGGATCGTCTCGCTCTCCGGCGCCCACCTCCCGCCGCTCGACGAGGCGGACCCGACCAAGAGCGCCCTGCGCAGCTACGTCGAGGAGGGCTACGAGGGCTCCGCCACGTACAACCAGAAGCGCGGTCTGGTCGACGAAATCCACTCGTTCCTGACCCAGATGCGGGAGGGCGACACCGTCGTCACCCTCGCCGATGGTCTGCTGTACCTCGGCGAGATCGACAGCCCGGCCGAGCAGACCGACTCCCCTGGAGGCCTGTCCAACCTGCGGCGGAAGGCCGTCTGGCAGCCGGAGGGCCTTCCGTACGAGGAACTGCCGGAGGAGGTTCAGCAGAAGCTCTCGGTCCAGCACGACGTCGTCGACCTGACCCCGGTCGCCGACGTGCTCGCCCGGCTCGTCACGCCGGTGGCGGTCTCGATACCCACTGCTGACCTGGAGGAGGCGAAGGAGCTGTCGCTGCCGCAGGTCGACGGCTCCCTCGCCGACGACCTGCTCGTCCACGACCTCGCATGGCTGGACGAGGTGCGCGAACTCATCTGGGAGGAGCGGCAGCTCGTCTTCTACGGTCCGCCCGGCACCGGCAAGACCTACCTGGCCATGAAACTCGCCGAGCACTTCGGCGGCGGCCCGGAGCAGGTGAAGCTGGTCCAGTTTCACCCTCCTACGCCTACGAGGACTTCTTCGAGGGTTTCCGGCCCACCGAGGACCCGGAGACGCACGACGTCGCCTTCCGGCTCACCGCCGGGCCGCTGCGCGAACTCGCCGACCTCGCCTCCCGCGAGGGCAACCGTCACCTTCCCCACTTCCTGATCATCGACGAGATCAACCGCGCCAACCTCGCCAAGGTCTTCGGCGAGCTCTACTTCCTGCTCGAATACCGCAAGAAGTCGGTCCGACTGACCTACTCCGGCGACGACTTCGCCCTCCCGCCCAACCTGTTCGTCATCGGCACCATGAACACGGCCGACCGCTCGATCGCCCTCGTCGACGCCGCGATGCGCCGCCGCTTCGCCTTCGTCGAACTCTCCCCGCGCACCGAGCCCACCCGGGGCCTGCTGCACCGCTGGCTTGAGCGCGAGCAGTTGGACCCCGAGCCCGCCGGCCTCCTCGGCGCCCTCAACGACCGGATCGGCGACCCCGATTTTGCCATCGGCCCCTCCTACCTGATGAAGCCGGGCATCCACGCCGACGACCGGCTGCGCCGCGTCTGGCGGACGAAGATCCTGCCGCTGCTGGAGGAGCACCACTACGGCGAGGGCGAGGACATCGAGGCCCGCTACGGACTCGACGCCCTGCGAAAGTCGCTGCCGTGAACCCCGATGGCGGCCCCGCCGCTGACATCTCCCTGCGCGAGCACGCCCCCGCCCGTTCCGTGCCGCTGGACGCCGCCACCGGCCGGGCGCTGGCCGCCTCGGGCGTCCTGAAGAGCGCCGTGCCGGACCCGTACCGGGACGGGCACTGGCTGCTGCGGGCCGGGAGCCTGGTCGGCGCGGTCCGGATCCCCGGGACCGGACGCGCACTCACCGTCCGGATAGCACCGAAGACGCCCGTGCGCCGGCTGTTCTTCCTTCTCGGTTTCAGCCTCGACCCGGCGAAGGCCTGGCGGCAGGGCCGGGACGGCACGGTCGACGCGGGGGTGTACGAGGACGTGGTGCCCGCCCTCGCGCACGCCGTGGAGCGGCAGATCGACGCGGCTCTGCGGCAGGGTGTCTTGCAGGGCTACCGGCGGACGGAGGAGTCCGCGCTCGTCGTGCGCGGCCGGATCCGCGAGGCGGAGCAGATCCGCCGGCACTTCGGCCGCACCCCGCCGGTGGAAGTCGTCTATGACGCGTACACCGCCGACATTCCGGAGAACCGGATCCTGCGGGCCGCCGCCGAGACGCTGCTGCGGCTGACTGGCGTGCCGGGCCCGGTGCGGCGGCGCCTGGCGCACCAGCGGGTGCGCCTGGTCGACGCGGAGCCGCTGGTGCGCGGGCACGAGCTGCCGGCCTGGTCCCCGTCCCGCCTCAACGCCCGCTATCAGCCCGCGCTCCGGCTGGCCGAGGCGCTGCTGGCCGGCTCCACGCCGGAGCACCGGCCGGGCGAACTCCGCTTGGACGGCTTCCTGTTCGACATGAACTCGCTCTTCGAGGACTTCGTCACCGGCGCCCTGCGGGAAGCCGTCCGCGAGCACGGGCTCTCCGCCCGCCTCCAGGACCGGCACCACCTGGACACCGCCCGCCTCGTCCGGCTGCGCCCCGACCTGGTCGTGTACGACGCCGACGGCCGGACGCCGGTGGCCGTCGTCGACGCGAAGTACAAGACGGAGGCGGGCGGCGCCCACCCGAACGAGGACCTCTACCAGATGCTCGCGTACTGCACGGCCCTCGGCCTGGACGAGGGCCACCTGGTGTACGCAGCCGGCCGGGCGGACTGCCGCGTCCACGAGGTGCGCGGCACGGCCGGCCCCGGCGGACGGGGCATCAGGCTGTACCAGCACGCCCTCGAAATGGACGCCGAGCCCGCCGCGCTCCTCACGGTCTTCCGCACCCTGGCGACGCGCGTGGCCGGCGTCAACGGCCGTCTGGGATCATGACCGGACGAGCTTCCCCATGCTGGCCCGTCCGGCACGCTCGCAGAAATTCTGCGGGCCCTGGTCCGACCAGCACCGGAACACGAGAGGGAACATGCCTCGACTCGCTTTCGCCAACAGCTTCTGGGACGGCTACGACACCCTGGAGAAGCCGATCCGCGCCGGTGTGCGCAAGGCCATGGCGAAGTTCCAGGCCCTGAGCGTCGCCGAACTGAACGCCGACAAGGGCCTCCACCTGGAGTCCGTCGAGAACTCCCGCGACCCGCGGATGCGGACCATCCGGATCACCGACTTCTGGCGCGGCGTCGTGCTCGCCCCGGACGACAGCAGTGACGTCTTCCTGCTGGTCAACGTCCTCCCCCACGACGACGCCTACTCGTGGGCCGCCAAGCGTCTCTACAGCGCGAACACCGCCACCCGCGCCCTGGAGGTCCGCAACGCAGTCGCCCTCGACCAGCTGACGCCGATGTACGAACAGGCCGCACGGCAGGCGCCCACGCTGCTCTTCCGGAAGGTGTCCGACGGGACGCTGCACGAACTCGGCATCGACGACCAGGTGCTCCGCGCCGTCCGCTCGATCGCGGACAAGGCGCAGTTGGAGGCCTTCGCCACGCTGCTGCCCGAGGACCAGCTGGAAGTGTTGCAGTACCTCGCGGAGGGCTTCACCCCGGAGGACGTCTACCGGGACGTCGTCGCGGCGCGCCGCCCGGTCGGCGCGCCGGCCGAGCCGGTCGAGGACCTGGCCACCGTCATCGCGAACACCTCCGGGCGGATCCGGCTCGTCACCGAGCCGGATGAGCTGGAGGAGATGCTGGCGAAGCCGTTCGCCGTCTGGCGGATCTTCCTCCACCCGTCCCAGCGGCGCGTCGCCTACCGCACCTCCTACAGTGGCCCCGTCCAGGTCACCGGAGGGCCGGGTACGGGCAAGACGGTCGCCGCACTGCACCGCGTCAAACACCTGCTGGACCGCTCGGACGACGGCCGGATACTGCTGACCACGTACACCAACGCCCTCGCCGCCAGCCTGCGGGACAACCTCGGCCTCCTCCTCGACGACGACGAGGACCGGCTCGCCCGGGTCGACATCACGACCGTGGACGCGTACGCCAACGGAACCGTGCGCCGCCACGACTCGCGGGTGCCTCAGCCGCTCGGCGACGGCGAGCAGCGGAAGCTGTGGGGAAAAGTCGTCAAGGGGCTCGGCCTGCCGTTCACCGAACAGTTCCTCGCCCAGGAGTACCGGCACGTCGTCCTCGGACAGGACCTGCGCGACCTGGACTCCTACCTCGCGGCCCCCCGCAACGGACGCGGCACGCCGCTCGGTCCCGGTCGACGCAAGCTGCTCTGGGAGGCCGTCGAACTCTTCGAACAGACCCTGCGCGACCGCGGCGAGAGCACCCACCTGCGCATCTGCGCACGGGCGGCCGACCTGCTCGGCACACACGGCCCGACCCACCGGCACGTCGTCGTCGACGAGGCCCAGGACCTGCACCCGGCACAGTGGCGGGTGCTGCGCGCCGCCGTCGCACCGGGCCCCGACGACCTGTTCCTCACCGGCGATCCGCATCAGCGGATCTACGACTCGCGCGTCACCCTCGGCTCCCTTGGTATCCGGACGACCGGCCGCAGCTTCCGTCTCCGCGTCAACTACCGGTCCACCGAGGAGATCCTGGCCTGGTCGGCGCGGCTGCTGGCGCCGGTGAGCATCGAAGCGCTGGAGGGCGGGGGCAGTGATTCGCTGGTGGGGTACCGCTCGCTCCTGCACGGTTCCAAGCCGGAGACACACGGATTCGCGACCCGACAGGAGGAAGTGGCCGTACTCGTGGAACGGGTCCAGCAGTGGATCGCCGACGGCATCGCACCCGGAGAGATCGGCGTCTGCGCCCGGTTCAACCTGGCCCTGGACAAGGCGGAGGAGAAATTGACGGCGGCCCGGGTGCCGGTTGTGCGCACCAGGGGACAGGCTCCAGCTGGTACCTCCGGTGTGCGGTTGGCAACGATGCACGCGATGAAGGGCCTGGAGTTCAGGGCAGTCGCCGTTCTCGGCGCTTCGGCCGAGGCAGTGCCCTTCGCCAGGGAGGTCACCCCGGTGGACACCGACCCGCTGCAACACGAGTCCGACCTGCTGCGCGAGCGCTGCCTCCTGTTCGTCGCCTGCACCCGGGCACGAGAAGCACTGCGGGTGACGTGGAGCGGGTCGCCGAGCGAATTCCTCCGTTCGTCGCAGACGAATTGACGCCGGTCACAGGTCACAGCCACGTGCGTGCCCGAATCTTGTCGCCCCACCGCCTGTGGGATGGGGGCCGTATCCTCCATAGCCGATCAGCGCTCGCGCCCCCGGGCCTTCAGCGGCACGTCAGGCAGCTCCGGAGCGGGCAGCCGGTCGCCGGCGTAGCCGTGGACCTCGCCGAAGCGGTCGCCGGCCATCCAGTCGGCGCGGGCCCGGGCGATGTCCTCGGTGGTGCGGCCGATGAAGTTCCACCACAACATCACCCGGATTCGCCGGTCACGAGCACTCATGCATGACGTCGATCTCGACCGCTGGCCTGGAATACCTGACCTGCACTCGGCTCCGAGTCCTGAACTCACTCACCAGGGCACGAAGCCGCAGTTCGGCAGGACCACCATGATGCCGCAAATGGTCAACGAGTCCGCTCGCTTCTTCCGCGAAGTCCCACGACGACGTCGTCAGCCCAAACGCTCCAATGTGAGGCGCGGCAGCCAGGTGGACGACAAGCCGCGTGTTCGGCGAGGGGCCGAGTCCGGATCGCGCTGCAAGACGGCGATCTACCATAGCTGGAGGGCATCCACACATTCCGTCCATCCGATCGATCGGGGGCAGGGACGGCTGCCCGTCACAGACATGCGCGACCGCACGCCCCGCCCCTCGGACCATCCTCAGTGAGACTGCTCGCTCGTCCTCCACGAACACCCGCAGAACGTCCTGCCCGGTTCCTATACGCCTCCGGCCAAGCGCCTTGCCCTCCAACTCTGCACGGGTTCCGAAAAGATCAGCAAGACGCTCTGCTAGCCGTGGCGAGTCACACTCGATCTCCCACGCCGGGGGCTCCTGCGGCCCGCGGTCAGCAAGCGGCTCACGAATCACAAGTTGGCCTGCGAGATCTCGAAATGGATGCACCTGGTAAGCGGACATGCAGACCTCCCGTACGTCCCGTTGGGAGACCGATGGTCCGATCAATGCGTGATTTGGCCTGGCCGCCTTATCGAGGTGAGGACGGAGGCAGCCCACGCTGTGCGAGCCGTGGACCGCCTCCGAGCACAGACCGTCACGCGGCCGGCGCGAGGTCTTCGAGCTCCGTCTGCGGCACCCACGGATCCGGCGCGTCCAGCCAATGGATCTCCACGCGGTCATCCCCATTGAACGGGTGCACCCCGCGCTTGCCCTTCCGGACGACGACGCGCCTCACCGCCAGGCGGATCAGCTCCCTGCGAAGGCCCAGGTCCGCCTCGTCCCATGCCCGGCGGAGACGCTCATCCTCCAGCAGGAAGGAAACGTCCAGTTGCTTCGGGCTCGCTTCGGCCACCCTCGCCTTCGCACTGTCCAAGGCGACTCGGGCCTCATGCTGAAGCCGGGGAAGGTGCGTGTCGAAGGGCGGGTCAAAGAAGCCGGACGCCTGCTGCGCAACCAGACGCTGAACGCCAGCCTCCGCAGTCTTCAGCGCCGCCAGCGCATCCGCGAGCTCGGTCGCCATCTCCGGTGACTGCCGCAGGCCCGTCCACCGCTGCGCCGCGACGACGAGCAGCGGGTCCTCGGGCCGGGTGGCCTTCAGCCTCGTGAACCACGCCTCCGTGACGTAGTCCTCAAGGGCCGTGCGCAGCACGGACAGCGGCTCGGCGCAGGCGAGCGCGTCCTTGCCCCGCCAGCACACATGGCTCAGCCCCCTGACCGAGGCCGTGCGCCGGCAGCCGCAGCACATCACGCTGTCCGTAAGCAGGTGCGGCGTCTCCCGGGTCGAGACGCACACCGCGGGGTCCAGAAGGCGGTTCCCGTTCGCGTTCTGCCGCGCACGGACCAACAGCTCGTGGGGTATCGGCTCGGCTCCGTCCACGAACACCCGGACACGGTTGCCCTGCTGGTCGCGGTACGCCTCGAACCGCCCGCTGCCGTCCTTCCGGCACGGGGCGACCTGCCAACCCTCGTAGACCGGGTTGTGGATGATCCGGCCCACGACACTCGGGTACCAGAGGCCTCCTCCCGGGCCGGCGATCGGGGCTGGCCCGGAGTTCATGCCCTTCGCGATCGACCGGTGGCTGAACCCCAGCGCGGCGGACTCGACGACGTGCAGAACGTAGCGCCAGTCGGAGTTGTGGCGGAGCTTTTTGGAGGCGTCCACCTCCAGGCCGTACGGCGGGGCCTGCGTCCACTGGCCGCGCGACCGCATCGACGCCTTGGTCGTCTTGATGTTGTACGAGAGCCGGTTGGAGAACTCGCGGGCCTGCTCGGCCCGGTCGATGATCCATCGCCGGTCGCGCTCGTTCGAGCTGTCCAGACCGTCGTAGTCGAAGATCACCCGGGCCTTGCCGAGGATCGGCCCGATGTCATCGATGCCCTTGCGAGTGAATCGGTCCAGGTAGGCGCACCACAGCGCCGGCACCTCACCGTCGAGAACTGCCGCCAGGGCCTTGTCGAACTCCGGACGTTCGACATCGCTCCAGGCGGACAGGTTGTCGACCCAGACTTTGCGGACCCGGTAGCCCTCGCGGGCCGCCCAGGACCGTCCGGAGTCCTCCTGGGCCTGGATGGAGGTGAGGTCGCGGGGGTCCTCGTTGCGGACGATCCGGGACTTCCGGAGGTAGAGGTCGACGTAGGACAGTTCGGGCATTGGTGCTCTCCGAAGAAGGCGGACCATCCTGCCACGGATTTCCGGTTGGCAGGGTGTCCCGCCGCCCTTCGCCGGAGGTTTCATCAACTTCGGCTACTGGAAGGGGATCGACCTCGCCGCCCCGACGCCCGAGGACCGGGTGCGCAGCCAGGAGCAGATGTACCGGCGGGTGTTGCGGGCCTTCCCCGAGCCCCGGGAGCGGTTGCGGCTGGCCGAGGTCGGCTGCGGGCGGGGGCTGGGCGCGGCGCTGGCGCTGCGGGAGTTCCGCTTCGCGGCGGTGACGGGGGTGGACATCCACCCGGACCAGATCGAGCGGGCCCGTGCCGTCAACGCGAGAGCCCTGGCCACGTACCCCGATTGGCTGGCGTACACCCTCGGGTCGGCGGACGAACTCCCGTTCTCCGACGGCTACCTGGACGGCGTCTTCTCCGTCGAGGCGGCCCAGCACTTCCGCGAGCTGACGGGCTTCGCCCGCGAGTCCGCCCGCGTCCTGCGCCCAGGGGGCCGCCTGGTCGTGACCACCTTCTTCACCGCGCCCGGCTCCGACGCCGCCGAACGCCTCAAGATCATGCTCGCCAGCTTCGCCGACGGCCTCGACGTCGCCCACCCCCTCGACGACTTCACCGCCGGCCTCACCCGCTTCGGCTTCACCGACGTCGGCACCGAGTCCATCGGCGCCGACGTCTGGCCCGGCCTCGACCGCTACCTCGCCGACACCGTCCCACCCGCCCACTGGACCCGCCACTTCCTCACCGCCTGGCGCGACGGCCTGGTCGACTACCACGTCGTCACCGCCACCCGCATCTGACAGCGCCACACGCCCGAGCCTGCCCGCACCAGCGGCGGACAGGCCTCCGACTTCAACCGCCCACCGCGGGCCACCGCCGCCCCGCGCGAAATGTGACTGACCATCACATCACGTGCATGTCAAGGGCTTTGAGCAGACTTGCTTGCGATCAGTTGTGCGGGGCGGCCAGACTGCCAGCAGGACTGTCTGTCCGTCTCGGAGGGGGCCGAGTGAAGCAACTGATGCCGACCGATCCGATCGCGGTCGGTCCGTACCGACCGATCGCGGAACTGGGCCGGGGTGGGATGGGCCGGGTGCTCCTGAGTACCGCTCCGGACGGACGGCTGGTCGCACTGAAGCAGGTGCACCAGCGGTTCTTGGAGGACGACGGCTTCCGGGCCCGCTTCCGCCGTGAGGTGGAGGCCGCCCGGAGCGTCACCGGCGCCTATACCTCGACGGTCGTCGACGCCGACCCGGACGCACCCGAGCCCTGGCTGACCTCGGACTTCATCCCGGGGCTCTCCCTTCACGAAGCCGTGGAGACGGTCGGCGCCCTGCCCGCGCCGTCCGTGCTGTCACTGGCCACCGGACTCGCCACGGCGCTGGCCGACGTCCACCACGCCGGACTGGTGCACCGGGACATCAAACCGTCGAACGTCCTGCTCGCCGAGGACGGTCCCAGGCTCATCGACTTCGGCATCGCCCGCGCGGCCGACAGTGAGGACGGGACCACCCTCACCCACACGGGGCTGCTCGTCGGTTCCCCGGCCTTCATGTCCCCCGAACAGGCCCAGGGGCTTCCGGCCGGCCCGCCCAGTGACGTGTTCTCGCTGGGTACCGTCCTGCTGATGGCCTACACCGGCGCGTGCCCGTTCATCGGGCCGTCCATTCCGCAGACGCTGTACAACATCGTCTACACCGACCCGGATCTCGGGAGGCTTCCCGAGGAGATCCAGCGCATCGCCGCTCCTTGCCTGGCCAAGGATCCCGGGCTACGGCCGAGCGCCGACAGCCTGCTCGACTCCCTCGCCCGGCTCGCCGCTCCCGTCCACCGGCCCTGGCCAGCCGCGGTCCACGAGCTGATCGGACACCAGCGGACCGAGGTCGCCCGGTTGCGCGCGGAGGCGAAACGCGCGGAGGCGGCACGCACGGAGCCGAACCGTCCGGTCCCCAGTGTGCCTGCTGCCCGGAAGCCCGTCCCCCGGACGTGGTCGGGCACCGCCCGGTGGGGGCTCCTGGTGGCCGGCGCCGTCACCGCCGCCCTGGCGGTCACCGCCGGCGTGCTCGTTCCGCAACTGTTCGACCGTGGCACCCGCGAGGCCGGCAAGCCGGTCCCGGTCGTCACCCAGCCCCCGCTGCGGCAGACGACGCCCAGCCCGACCGTGTCCCTGCCCAGCCCGACTGTGGCGACGCCCAGGTCCACGCCCCCGCCCGTGGTCGTTCCCGCCCCCACGGTGGTCCCCGAGCGCACTCCCACCCCGACGGCGGACCCCGAACGCGCCACCAGGACACCGGCCCCGCCTGCCGACACGAAGCCGAGCACCCAGCCCGCCCTGATCGCCGCCTGCTACGAAGGGAACGTCGTCAAGCCGACGAAGCTGCTGCTCGCCTGCGGTGACGGCAAGCTCTCGCTGTTGGACCTGACCTGGTCCGGCTGGGGAACGCCCACCGCCACCGCGACCGGCACCAAGGAGGAGGTGCCGTGCGTCCCCAACTGCGCCCAGGGCCGACCGGTCCACGCCCCGGCCAAGGTCACCGTCACCGGTCTGGTGGGCGGCCGGTACACCTGGATGCAGATCGATTCCCCGCGTTCCCCGCACAGCTTCGCGTCCTACCGGCTGGGACCGAACGGACCCGTGTCACTGGACTGACCGAAGGGGCGGTCAGGCTCCCCAGGCCGTGAACCCGGCCCAGCGCCGCGGCGACGCGAACGGCTGCCCGTCGGCGGCCGGCGCGGCATAGCGGCGGGCCAGGCCGGCCAGCCCGGGGCGGCCGGTCGTGTACTGCGCGAGCTCCGCCCCGGTGAGGCCGCGCAGCCACGACCGCGCTTCGCGCAGCGCCCGCACCGGATCGCTCCCGTCGGCACCGGCGGGTGCGCACAACTCGTGGAATCGCGTCATCAGCACTGCCGTGGCGAGGTCGTCCACCTGCCACAGGCTGGTCACCGCACAGGCCGCCCCGGCCTGGAGAAACCCGGCCGGGAGCCCGACGAACTCGTCGGGCATCCGCACGATCTCGAAGTGGCCGGACTGGCAGGCACTGACCACCACGAGCCGGCAGCGGCGCAGTTGCCGGCGGGCCAGGACCTCCACGTCCAGCCGCCCGTCGGCCAGCGCCAGCGAGGCACCCCGGCTGCCGAGGTCCGCGCTGCCGTGGCAGCTCAGGTGCAGCACGGTCGCCTCCGCGACCTGGTCGAGCAGCCACCCCACGGTGGCGTCGGCCCCGATCGCCCGGCGGGTTTCTCCCAGCGGCTCGAAAACGCGGAGGACCTCGTCGAGTTCGGCCCGGCTGCCCGGCAGCGAGCCGTCCGGATCGCCGACCGCCACCAGCCGGCGAGCTGTCTCCGGAGGACGCGCGGCTCTGGCTCCGCAGGCCGCGTGGACGGCCGCCGACGGGGAGACGTAGAGGGTGCCGACGTCGTCCAGCACACCGGCCCGGCCGGGGCCGACCGGCACCGCGTGCAGCGGGACCATACCGAGCAGCCCGGTCGGGATCACCACGGCCTCGCGGCTCGGGTCCTCCGCCAGGAGCCGGGCGACCGGGAGCAGCAGCGGTTCCAGCAGGCCGAGGCGGTCCAGGGCGGCCGGCAGGTCCTTGCGCCGTCTGAGGGCTCCGGCGTGCTGGGTCAGGAGCACCCCGGGTGCGTGCCCGTCCTCCTGGCCCAGGATCAGGAGGCTGAGGACGGTGGCGCCGGAGACCTCGGGTACGACGGTGCCCAGCACCCGGGGCCGCGCGTCCGCCTGCGGCAGCTTCCCGCCCGCGCCCGGTGGGGGCGGCGGGGTGAGGTCCGGCCTCCGCGGGATCGTCAGGACGCAGCTGCCCCACGGCGCGTACACCAGGTAGGCCAGCGGTCTGCCGGCCGCGGCGCGGACGATGTCCTCCAGTCCGCTGGTGGACAGGAAGCGTTCCATACCGGGGATCCGCCGGATCTCCGCGATGACCGTGCGCAGCTCGCGTTCCGCATCGGCCTGTTCGGCCGTTCCCGGGTCGAGCCCGTGGGATGTCGCGGCGGCCGGTTCGGCGGCGGAGCGCCGGTAGCGGGACTGTGCCTGCCGGTACCGCCGGGCGAGCGCGGGATCGATCCGCTCCAGGGCCGCCAGCTCCACCGCGCCGCGTCCGGTCGAGACCGACAGCTCGCGGGCCAGTCCGCGCTCGATCGCTTCGACGGCCTGCTCCGGACGGCCCGCCCGGGTCAGCAGGTACGCCGCGAAGCGGGTGAGCGGTGGCCAGCGCGTGAGCACGTCCTGGCGGCCGGGGGCGGTGACCTGGGCGTCGTAGAGCGCGTCGAGCGCGGTGAGCAGGCCGGCCGCGAGGTCGGCCGCCTCCGTCCACCGCTCGGCGTCGGTGAGGGCGGTGAGCACCTCGGTGCCGATGCCGAGGTGCAGGCTCGGCGAGACCGTCGGCGGCGCGGCGAGCAGGGCCTCCCGGCGCAGCCGAAGACCTTCTGCGCTGCCCGGTTCGTCGAGCCGGTCATGGCAGCGCGCGAGCAGCCACTTGACGCGCGCGGAGTCGACCGGGCCGGGTCGCGCGGCCGACAGGTCGAGTGCCGCGGTCACCGCCGCCCGGGCGCCGAGGGCGTCGGCGGGTTCCCGCGACAGCAGAAGGTCCGCGAGGTTGCACTGCAGCTGCGCCCACAGCCGCGGGTGGTCGTCGGGGCGCAGGTGGGCGAGTGCGCTCCGGTAGCGCTGCTCCGCCTGGAGCAGGTCCTCCGGCCGTCCGCGGCGGAAGAGCAACATGCCGAGGTTGAGCATGGAGTAGGCCCAGTCGACCGCGTTGCGTTCCGGTGAGCGGGCTCGCAGGCCGAGAAGGAGGCGGTCGATTCCGAGGTCGAGGTCTTCCGGGCCGCCGCCGGGCCGCGAGGCGAGCAGCAAGCCGTAGTTGGTCTGGATCACCGCCCAGGTGTCCGGGTGCAGGTCGTGGTCCAGTTCGGCGGCGCGCGCCAGGAGGCCGCGGGCGGTGAGCCAGTTCTCCATGAGGTCGCCGTCCTGACGCCGCTCATGTCCGGAGGCGAGGTTGTTCGCCACCTGGGCCCAGGGCAGGCTGCCCTCGGGAAGCCGGCCGAGGGCGTGTTCCAGCAGGGCGATCGCCTCGGACGGGTCGGTGTCGAGCCCGTCGTGCACGACGTCCAGCAGCCGGGAGCCGAGCAGGGCGGCGAGTTCGGTCTCCAGTGCGGCATCGCCGGTCTGGCGGGCGAGGGCGAGCGCCTCCCGCGCGGCCGGCACGCCCTCGGCCCCTGTGGTCTCCCGCGCCCTGCGGTCCAGCACCGCCAGCCGTTCCCGCAGCCCGTGGCCGAGGCGTTCCAGTTCCCCGAAGTAGCGGCGGATCACCTCGTCCTGCGGCGGGTCGCTCCGGCACAGGCCGTCCAGCAGGCGCTGGCGCGCGCCGAGCAGGGTTTCCATGGGCGTGCCCGCCATCGAGTGCAGTTCCTCTCTCGCGGCGTCACGGACCTTCGTGGAGGTGGTCAACTCGGGGTTGTTCCTGACGAGTTCGGCGAACGCGTCAGGAAGGGTCGCCATCACGGCGTGCAGCAGGTACCGCGCCCGCGCCGCCTCGCGCTCCGCCCGGGCGAATTCGAGGAAGATCTCGTAGTTGGCGACCGTCGGCGGGCCCTCCGGGAGGAGTTCACGGCGTGCGGTCTCCGGGTCGTCGAGGTCCCGGTCGACATCGCGGGCCAGCACGACCGGAAGCGCCCTGCGTGGCAGGGGGATCGTCTGCCCGGTGATGGTTCCGCCCTCGAACGCCCCGGCCCGTCCGGCCTCCGCCAGGATGCGGGTGGCGGAGTCCCCGGCGCCGGTCTGGAGGTCCTCGACGGACGCCGCGAACAGCACCTGGACGATCGCGTCGGGGCGCAGCACCAGCACCGGCGCGTCGATGTGCGCTCGCGCCCCGCAGCCCGGGCAGGCCACCCAGGACACGCCTGGGCCGTCGGCCTCCAGCACGTCCGCCCGCTCGCGGGCGTCGATGATGTGCCAGACCGGCTCCTGACACCCCCGGCCGCACTCCGGGCAGTTCCACGCGTACGGGGCCCTCGCCGATACCGTCACAGCCGAACCTCCGTTTGCCGGCGGCTACTTTCCGCCGGTGATCTGGGACAGCAGCGCCGTCAGGACCTTCCCCAGGGTGGAATCCCGAAGCGCCCGCTTCCGGATGGTGAAGCTCCATCGGCCGCTCGACTCGCGCTTGACGAGCACATCGGTCTGCAACAGCGTGAGGGCCAGCACGGCAACCCCGAGCATGACGCCGTCGAAGCGCTCGGCCGGCTCCCGCGCGTACTCGACGGCCTCGCCGACCGTCCCGGCCAGCGCCTCGTCCCGATCCGCCGCGTACGCCAGCACAAGCCGCGCCAGTTCCCCGTCGGACGTGGGCGGCTCCTCCGGCCGCCCGTACACCGCCAGGTCCTCAGTCGACACGGCCTCCCGTAGTTCCTCACCTCGAGAGGGAAGCTCCCCGGCCGCGGCGAGAAGCCCGCGATCCTCAACCACAGCGGCCAGTGCTCTGACTGCTTCCTCCTCGGAGAGCAGCCGGATCTGCCATTGAAGGTCACGTTGAGTCGACATGTCCCAAGTCTTGCGCGCTCGCCAGACGTTCGCGGCACAAACAGCCGAAATCGGGTCGCCCGTCATCACGCCAGTTCCCTGTCGCAAGAGAACTTTCGAGTTCGGATCGCAGCGGATGCTGACCGACGCGGAGGTGTGGAAGACGCGTTGGAGCTGGCGATGGTAGCTGACTGGCCGGTGGAGGTTGCCACTGACCTTGCCGGACTCCCTCGCTTCATGTCATGCATGCCGCGAGCCCTTGGCATCAATCATCTAGCCGTGTTCGAAGGGCACTTGGGACCAGCCACCAGTCGAGCCCAGCGCCCGGCAGCGACACCGTGCGTGAGGATGACGACATCGGTCGGCGCTTCGGGGGAGCTGACGGGGTGAACTCCGCGAACCCGACTCGGCCGGAGCCTCGGGCACGAAGGTCCGCTCGACGTCCGGCCGGCACTCCACCACCGACCCCCGCCACCAGCCCGTTCGTCCTCGGCGACGGCTTCCACCCGGCGGGAGTGCGATGTCGTGTTTCCGCCAGCGCCGGTGGTCCCGTCGCGAGAAGGTCGGCGACGGCTCGTGTTCCCCATCACGGGTCCGTCCGCTCGGAACTCTGCGAAAGGCGCAGCGCATGCACATCGTCCCCGGGCTCAAGGTCCTGTACTTCGGAACTCCGGTGGTGCTGATCAGCTCGCTCAACGAGGACGGTACGGCGAATCTCGCGCCGATCTCCTCGGCGTGGTGGCTGGGCCAGTCGTGCATGCTCGGTCTCGGCAACAACGCCCACACCACCGCGAACCTGCTGCGGGAGGGCGAGTGCGTGCTCAACCTGCCCTCGTCGGCGATGGTCGGTGCCGTTGACCGGATCGCGCTCACCACCGGGAAGCCGGCCGTGCCGGACTACAAGGTGGAGCAGGGCTACCGGTACGAGCCGGACAAGTTCTCGACCGCGCAGCTGACCGAGCAGGCATCGGACCTGGTCCGAGCCCCACGGGTCGCGGAATGTCCGGTCCAGCTGGAGTGCCGCGTCGTCTCGGCCCATCCCTTCGGTGGCTCACACGCCACCGCCTTCGAGGTCGAGGTTCTTCGCGCCCATGTCGAGGAGGGGCTGGTCATCCCGGGGACCCACTACGTGGACCCGCTCGGCTGGGACCCGCTGATCATGAAGTTCTGCGAGTTCTTCGGCGGTGGGCACAACGTTCACCCGTCGAGGCTCGCCGAGGGTTGGAACATGCCGCACCCGCGCCCGTCGGCGGCCGTCTGAGCGTTGTCCGCCCGTAGAATGCGAAGCTTGAACGGCCGTGGGCCCGGCCGGGCCCGCGCGGCCCGGCGATGATGTGAGGGAGCACCCGTGCCCAGCCAGCGGTCCATCAACGAGGCGGAAAGGCTCGTGCAGGCGAAGCTCGGCGGCATCCCCGTCCGCCGGGAGCGGATGGCTGCGGTGGCCAACATCTACCGGGCCGCCTCCGCCGTGCGGCAGCACCTGGAGAACTCCGTACTGCGCGGCTCGGACCTGACCTGGACCGCCTTCGTGGTGCTGTGGGTGGTGTGGGTCTGGGGCGAGTCCGAGACGCGGCACGTCGCCGAGGAGGCGGGGATCTCCAAGGGCACGCTGACCGGGGTGTCCCGCACGCTGGAGTCACGCGGCCTGCTGCGGCGCGCCGATCACCCCACCGACGGGCGGCTGGTGCTGCTCGCACTCACGGAGGACGGCGAGGAGTTCATGCGCCGGGTGTTCCCCGCGTTCAACGACGAGGAGTCCTTCGTCACCGCGCAGCTGAGCGACGCGGAGTGCGTCAGCCTCGCCGACGGGCTGCGGCGCGTGGTGCTCCAGGTCGAGGAGGCGGGTGAGGACCGGCGCCGGTCGCTCCTGAACGGCGAGGAGCCCGCCCCGCGCCGCAGCGGCCGGCGCGCCCGCCGCTGACGCGGCGAGGCCGGGCCGGCCGGCGCGCGGCACGTCCGCTCAGACCGCGCCGCGGGCGGCCCGCACCAGTGCGTCGAAGAGGCGCTGCTGGGCCGGGTCCTCGTGGGCGGTGTCCTCCGGGTGCCACTGCACGGCCGCGAACCAGCCGTCGTGCCCGGTGAGTTCGACGGCCTCGACCGCCCCGTCGGCGGCCCGGGCGGTGACGGCCAGGCCCTCCCCCAGCCGGTCCACGTGCTGGTGGTGGTAGCAGGACGCCTGGACCTCCTCGGCACCGGTGATCCGGGCCAGGGGGGAGCCCGGCGTGAGCGAGACGCGGTGCCGACGGTGGCGGTGCTCGCGCCCGGGGCCGCCCATGTCCTGGTGCAGGGTGCCGCCCAGGACGGTGTTGACCACCTGGAGTCCGCGGCAGACGGCCAGCAGCGGCACCCCGCCCGCGAGGGCCTGCCGGGCGAGTTCCAGGTCGAACGCGTCCTGCTCGTCGTCCACGTCGTAGACGGCCTCATGGGCGTCGGACGCTCCGTAGCGGTGGGGCGCGAGGTCGCCGCCGCCGGGGAGCAGCAGCGCGTCGAACCGGGAGAGCCGGGCGGCGACCTCGGCGGGATCGGCGGCGCCGCCGGGAGCGTGCGGGTGCAGGGTGATGGGCTCGCCGCCGGCCCACCAGACGGCCTCGATCAGGGCCCGGGCGTTGACCTCCGCGGCGTAGCGCAGTGCGGAGGTGGTGGCGGCGAAGCGGGCGGGGATCGCGATGAGCGGTCGGTGGGTCACAGCTGGATCCAGGTGGTCTTCAGTTCGGTGTACTTCTCCAGGGCGTGGGCGGACTTGTCGCGTCCGTTGCCGGACTGCTTCATACCGCCGAAGGGCACGGTGAGGTCGCCCTCCTCGTAGCAGTTGACCCAGACCGTACCGGCCCTGAGGGCGCGGGAGACCTTGTGGGCGGTGGACAGGTCGGACGTCCACAGTCCGGCCGCGAGGCCGTACTCGGTGGCGTTGGCGAGGGCGACGGCCTGGTCGAGGTCGTCGAAGGTGAGGACGGACAGCACCGGGCCGAAGACCTCCTCGCGGGCCAGCCGGCTGTCCGGGGCGACCTGGTCGAAGACGGTCGGTTCGAGGTAGGCGCCGCCGGTGCCGGCCAGGGTGCGCGCGCCGCCGGCGCGCAGGCGGGCGCCGTCGTCGAGGGCGGTGCGGACGTGGCCGAGGACCCGGTCGAGGTGGTTCTCGCCGACCAGGGCGCCCATCTCGGTGGCGGGGTCGAGGGGATCGCCCACGCGCAGGGCGCGGGCGCGCGCCACGACGACCTCGGTGACCCGTTCGGCGACGGAGGTGTGGACCAGGAGCCGGGAGGGCGCGGTACACATCTCGCCCTGGTTGAAGAAGATGCCCCAGGCGGCGGTGGCCGCGGCCTGCTCCAGGTCGGGGGCGTCGGGCAGGATGATGTTGGGCGACTTGCCGCCCAGCTCCAGCCAGACCCGCTTGAGGTTGGAGTCGGCGGAGTAGCGCAGGAAGTGGCGGCCGACGGCGGTGGAGCCGGTGAAGGCGAGGACGTCCACGTCGGGGTGGAGGCCGAGGGCCCGGCCGGCGACCGGTCCGTCGCCGGCCACGACGTTGAGCACGCCCGGCGGCAGTCCGGCCGCCAGACCGATCCGCCCGAGCAGCAGCGCCGACAGCGGTGAGTTCTCCGAGGGCTTGAGCACGACGGTGCAGCCGGCGGCCAGCGCCGGGGCGATCTTCCAGCCGGCCAGGGTGAGGGGGAAGTTCCAGGGGACGACCGCGCCGACGACGCCGGCGGGCTCCCGGGTGACGAGGGCAAGGGCGTCGGGCGCGGTGTGCGGGGACTCGTCGGTGAGCTTGTCGGCGAGCCCGCCGTACCAGCGGAAGGTGTTGACGACGGCCCGCAGTTCGATGTCGTGGGCCTCGGCGACCGGTTTGCCCATCTCCAGGCTGACGGTGAGCGCCAGCTCCGTCCGCCGCTCCTCCAGGAGGTCGGCGAACCGCAGCAGGACGCGGCCCCGCTCGGCGGGGGACAGCCGCGGCCAGGGCCCGTGGTCGAAGGCGCGGCGCGCGGCGGCGACGGCCGCGTCGACCTCGGCCGCGCCGGCGTCGGCGACCTGGGCCAGCACCCGGCCGTCGCGGGGCGACACCACGGAGAACGTGCCGCCGCCACCGGCCTCGTCGGTGCCGTCGATCAGGTGGGTGCCGACCGGCTTCAGCGTCTCGGCCCGGCGGAGCCAGTCGTCGTGGGTGGCGAGGGTCAAGGGGTCCTCCAGACCACGTGGGTGAAGTGGAAGCGGGTGACGCGCGCCCGGTCTCCGGGCGCGCGCCGGACGAGTCAGCCGGTGCGTCGGCGCCGGATGCGGTGGTTGGCCACCCCTAGCGCCATGACGACGGGCACCGACAGGACGAGCCACAGGGCCGTGCTCGCCTCGCCGCCGATCAGGGTGGTGAAGTTGGCCAGGATGAGCCAGATGGCGCCCGCGATGCCGAGCGCACCCATCACGGGGGCGATCACCGTGTTCCACATCCGGGTGTCCACCCGCCGGCGGCGGAAGAACACCACGACCGACACCGAGGTCAGCAGGTAGAGCAGCATCATCGCCAGGACGGCGAGCCCGCTGAACCAGGAGAACAGGGTGAGTACCGGGTCCTTGCCGGCCAGGGCGAAGGGCACGACCAGGAGCGCGGCGATGACGGTCTGCGCGCGGCCGGCGATCGCCGGGGCGTGCCGGCCGTTCAACCGGCACAGCCGCGCGGGCAGTTGGCCGTCACGGGAGAGGCAGAACAGATAACGGCTGGCGGAGTTGTGGAAGGTCAGGACGCCGGCGAACAGCGAGGTGGCCAGGAGGATCGGCAGGACACTGCCCAGCCAGCCGCCGAACAGGTCGGTGACGGGGGCGAAGACGAACCCGGCGGAGTCGCCGCTCTCCAGGGCCTTGCCCGCCGCCGCCGGTGCCTTCGAGGCGCCGTAGGCCGAGATCAGCATCCACGAGGTGAGGGCGAAGAAGCCGGTGACCACGGTCACCGAGAGGTACGTGGCCCTCGGCACGGTCTTCTTGGGGTCCTTGGCCTCCTCGCCGTAGATGGCGGTGGCCTCGAAGCCGAACATCGACGCCAGGGCGAACATCACGGCGACGCCCGGTGCGCCTTGCAGGGCCGCCGACGGGGAGAAGCTGTCGGCGACGCCGAGCCCTTCGGGCCCGCCGCCCTTGAAGAGGGTGACCAGGCCGAAGAGCAGCAGGATGCTGAACTCGGCGATCACGAAGGCGGCCAGGACCCGGGCGCCCATCTCGATCCCCAGGGCGCCGAGGGCCTGCACCACGGCCATGGTGACCAGGGTGTAGACCCACCACGGGAGGTGGAGCGGCGTGTGGTCGGCGACGAGTCCGCTGACGATCGAGCCGTACAGGCCGTACATCCCGGCCTGGATGACGCAGTAGGCGAACAGGGCGACGGCCGCGCTGCCCGCCCCGAGGGCCCGGCCGAGGCCGGTGCCGATGTACGTGTAGAAGGCGCCGGCGTCCACGACGTGCCGGCCCATGACGATGAACCCGACGGAGAAGAGCAGGATCACGGCCCCGGCCACCACGTAGGCCGCGGGGGTGCCGGAGCCGTTGCCGATGGCGACCGATATCGGGGCGGCGCCCGCGATGCCGGTCAGCGGGGCCTGGCCGGAGAGTACGAAGAAGAGGATGCCCAGGACGCCCAGGGCGTTGGGCTTGAGTGTGGCTGCAGTGGGGGCGTTCCGTCCGGTTTGTTCGGAGGGAGCCGTCTTGCTGTCCACTCGGATCACCTGCCAGAAGATGTGGGGGGTCGTTTCAGGTCAAACGAGTTGCCTCATCGTGGGGTGCAACTATCCGTTTGACAAGGGGTTGGGAGGCAGGAATCCCGGGCAGCGCCCTGGTCAGTGCCCGTCCCGCTCCTCGGCCAGCCCTGCCAGGAGGCCCCTGAGCTCCGTCAGCGCCTCGTCGGTGGTCGCACGCTCGCCGAACACCAGCTGGTGCAGCACCAGGCCCTCCAGCGCGGCGAAGACCAGCCGGGACATGCCGGGGCTCACCGGCCCGGGCAGGATGCGGTCCAGCTCGCGTCGGCTGGCCTCGAAGTACTCCTCGTAGAGGCCGCGCAGCTGCGCCAGCAGCTCGGGCCTGCGGCGGGCCTCCAGCAGCAACTCGTACTGGAACGCCTGCAGTTCGGGGCCGGCCTCGACCATCTCCGCGAGACCGGTGGCGAAGTCGGCCGGGCCGCCCGTACCGGCGCCGAGGGTGCTGGTGCTCAGGGAGGAGCGGATGGCGTGGGTGACGGCCTCCTCGATCAGCGCGTCACGCGAACCGAAGTGGTGCACCACGAGCCCGTGGGTGACTCCGGCCTCCTCGGCGACGGCCCGGTAGGTGAGCTTGCGCAGACCGCCCCGGGCCACCACGCGCACGGCGGCGTCCAGCAGGGCCGTCCGGCCCGTCCCGTAGTTCGTCACGCGCTTGCGGGGGCGGCGAGCGGGGGCGGGCTTGACGGGGTCGGTCATGTGATCGACCCTACCGGGGCCCACCGGTCAGCGCTTCGGCGGCCTGATGCCGCGGAACTCCCAGTCGCCGCCCAGGGCGGTGGACAGCACCTCCTCCGACTCCGTGGGCTGCGCCCCCACGTCGGTGCGCACCGGGGTCGGCCCGGTGACGACGTGGTTGGTGAGCCGGCCGAGGCCCTCCACCTCCACCTCCACGACGTCCCCGGGCCGGACGGGCCGGGAGTTGGCCGGGGTGCCGGACAGCAGCACGTCGCCGGGGTACAGGGTGATGGTGCGGGCGATGTCCGCGACGAGGTAGTGCATGTCCCAGGTCATCTCGTCGGTGGAGCCGTCCTGGACGACCTCTCCGTTGACGTAGGTCCGCAGCCGCTTGCCGTGGAAGTCCCAGTCGGTGACCAGTCCGGGGCCGAGCGGGCACAGGGTGTCGGAGCCCTTGACCCGGAGCATGGAGCCGGCGTCGGTGTCCCGGAAGTCGTGGAGGCCGTAGTCGTTGGCCACGGTGTAGCCGGCGATGTACTCCCCCGCCTCGGCCGGGGAGACGTTGCGCGCGGTCCGGCCGATGACGATGGCGACCTCGCCCTCGTAGTTGAGCCACTTGCAGCCCTCGGGGCGGACGATCGCGCCCTTGTGGGAGTTGAGCGCCGAGGTCGGCTTGTGGAAGTACGTGGGGGTGTCGGGCAGACCGATTTGGAACTCCTCCACCCGGCTGCGGTGGTTGAGGTGGACGGCGATCACCTTCGAGGGGACGACGGGCGGCAGGTGGTGGGCGTCCTCGATCGCGACGCGCCGGCCGTCTCCGGCGACCAGTTCGTCGCCGTCGCGCACGGTCTGGACGGCGGCGCCGTCGAGGAGGATGCGGCGGTACTCGGGCATGGCGGGGCCTTTCTAGACCAGGCTGTGGGGGTTGCGGGGACCGGCGGGGGCGGGCAGGCCTGCGCCCGTCCAGCCGTTCTCGGGGCGGTCGAACCAGAGGTGGACCTGGCCGGTGCCGATCGAGTTCTCGTACTCGCCGTACTGGCGCGCCTTCGCGGTGCACGCCTGCTCACCGAGGGCGCCGGCCATCATCAGGTAGTGGAAGAACCGGGCTTCGGGCTTGTGACGCCAGAACTCGTCCATGGTGTCGAGGACCCGGTCGTGGCGGCCCTCCTTGAACCAGGCTATCCGCTCCTCGTCGGCCGCCCGCGCCTCGGGGGTGAAGATGTGCGCCGGGTCGCCGGACTCGTGGTCGCGCAGCTCGCGCAGCGGCCAGAAGGTGTGGGACAGGGCTCCGGAGGCGATCAGCAGCACCCGTCGGCCCGGGGTGGCGGCGATGCCGTCGGCCAGGGCGCGGCCCAGGCGCAGGTGGTCCTCCATGTCGCCGGTCTGGCAGACGCCGATGGTCACCCAGCGCTTGTCCGGCAGGCCCTCGCCGAGGAACTTCCACAGGTTGATCGTGGCGTAGTAGATCGGCAGGTACGCGTCGTCGATCGCGGTGATCCAGGTGCCGTGCCGGTCGGCGAACGAGGCGATGTTGCGGGCGAGTTCGGGATCACCGGGGAAGTCGTAGGGCATCCGGCACATGCCGCGCGGCAGTTCCTCGGAGGTGAACAGGCCGGCCCGGCGCTGCTGGGCGGTGACCACGAACTCGACGGTGGTCGCCCAGTGGGAGTCCAGGACGACGACGGTGTCGTAGTCGTCGCGCCGGAAGACGTCCTCGCGCAGCTGCCGCAGGCCGGTGACGAGGGTGATCTCCCGGCCCTCGTTCAGCTGGAGCCTGGTCTCCTCGGGCAGCACGATGGTGGGGACGTGGGCGAGCAGGCCGGCTCCGACGATCTCACCCATGGTCCTTCCATCCCTTCGGCGAGGTGACGGTGTTCTTGAGGTCGCAGTAGAAGTCGAAGCTCCAGGTGCCGCCCTCGCGGCCGACGCCCGAGTGGCGGGAACCGCCGAACGGGGCCTGGAGGTCCCGGACGAAGAAGCAGTTGACCCAGACGGTGCCCGCCACCAGCTGCCCGGTGACGCGCCGGGCGCGCTCCGGGTCACCGGTGGCCACGGTGGCCGCCAGGCCGAAGCGGGTGTCGTTGGCCAGCCGTACGGCCTCGTCCTCGTCGCCGAAGGTCTGCAGGGTCAGGACGGGCCCGAAGACCTCCTCCTGGACGATCTCCGAGTCCTGGGCGACGCCGGTGAGCAGGGTCGGCGCGTAGTACTGGCCGTCCCGGCGGTGGCCGCCGATCACGGCGCGGGCACCGGCCGCGACGGCCCGCTGCACGAAGCCGTCGATCTTCTCCAGCTGGCGGGGGTGGATGTTCGGGCCGAGGTCGGTCGCCTCGTCGCGCGGGTCACCCTGCTTCAGGAGCGCGGCCTTCTCGACGAAGCGGCGGGTGAACTCCTCGGCGACGCTCTCCTCGACCAGCAGCCGGGTGGCGGCCAGGCAGACCTGCCCGGCGTTGTCGTACTGCTCCACCGCGAGGTCGACGGCGAGGTCGAGGTCGGCGTCGGCGAACACCAGCAGCGGGGACTTGCCGCCGAGTTCGAGGCTGAGCGGGGTGAGGTTGGCGGCGGCCGACGCGGCGATGTGCTTGGCGGTCGGCACCGACCCGGTGAAGCTGATCCGGCGCACGTCGGGGTGCGAGGTCAGCGCGTCGCCGATCTCCGAGCCGAGGCCCTGCACCACGTTGAGGACGCCGGCGGGCAGCCCGGCCTCGGCGGCGATCTCGGCGAGCAACGAGGCCGTCAGCGGCGACCACTCGGCGGGCTTGAGGACGACGGTGTTGCCGGCCGCCAGCGCCGGGGCGACCTTCCAGGTGGCCAGCATCAGCGGCGCGTTCCACGGGGTGATCAGCACGCACGGGCCGGCCGGGTCCCAGCTGACGTGGTTGCTGTGGCCTCGGGTGTCGAAGTCCGCGTGGTCGAGCTTGAGCAGCCAGTCGGCGAAGAACCGGAAGTTGTGCGCGACCCGGGGCATGACGCCGCGCCGGTGCGAGCGCAGCAGGGCGCCGTTGTCGGCGGTCTCCACGACGGCCAGGTCCTCCAGCCGCCGCTCGACGCCGTCGGCGACGGCGTGCAGCAGGCGGGCGCGCTCCTCGCGGGAGGTGGCGGCCCAGGCGGGGAAGGCGGCCTTGGCGGCGGCGACCGCCGCCTCGGCCTCCGCGGCGGTGCCCCGGGCGATCTCGCCGAGGACGCTGCCGTCGATCGGCGAGTGGTCGGTGAAGGTCGCGGCGGAGGCGACGCGCTCGCCGCCGATCCAGTGCCGGGTGTCGACCGCGACGCCGGCGACGGTGGTGAGGTGTTCGCTCATGTCGTCAGATTCCTTGCTCGCAACGGACGTTCACTCGGCGACGGTGGTGTTGGAGGCCAGCAGCCGGCCGCCGTCCCACACCACGCCGACCTGCCGGTAGTAGGCGGCGATCGGCTCGCGGACCTCCAGCCGGGCCAGCTCCTCGGTGGGCGCCTCGAACAGCTCCAGTTCGGCGTCGCCCACCCACGGCTGTCCGGCCTCGAAGGAGGCGGCACCGGACTCGACCAGCTCGTCCAGGGCGAGGCCCTTGCCCTTCTCGATGGAGGGCAGCCAGCGGTGGTGGGCCATCGGGTGGCCGTTGACGAAGCCGTTGGTCTCGGACGGCTCGCGCAGGGTGACGACGGCCTGGGCCAGGCGCCGGTCCGCGGCGGCGAGGGTCGCGCCGAACCGGGCACCGGGCTCGATGCGCGGGGCGGGTCCGTACGGGTGCGGCCGGGTCTGGTGGATGGAGCCGAGCTTCTTCGGGTAGCCCTGGTGCAGTCCCCGGGCGATGGCGAAGTCCTTGTCGACCCAGATGTGGACGCAGCGCGAGTAGGTCTGTCCCCGGTACTTGCAGCGGACGACGGCGAACGCCTCCTTGTACTGGGCGAGCACCGGGTCGAGCAGTTCCCGCCCGGAGGCGGAGCAGGACTGCCAGTCGGCCCAGATCAGCGCGACGGCGCCCGGGTCCTCGTCGGCGAGTTCCAGCGGCTCGGGCAGCAGCTCGCGCACCCGGGCGGGGTCGGTGCGGTACTCGATGGTGAGCAGGTCGCCGGAGTAGCGCCACGGCGGCGAGGGGATCAGCGACGACGCGCCTGTCGCCGTCTTGGGGTGGAAGTATCCACGGACACTGGCCACTTGGGATTCCTTACGCGGTGGGAGCGGGTTGCTGGAGCAGTTCGGCGCGGTAGCGGGCGGCGGCGGCCGCGGCGCGCTGGCCGCCGAGGGCGACGACGCCGACCAGGCGGCCGTCCCGGTGGTAGCCGACCAGGACGTCCCCGTCGAGGCCGCCGTCCAGGACGCGAACGTCGTCCTTGCCGAGGGCGGGTGCGCCGAAGGAATGGAGCCGGAAGTCGTGCTGGTCGCTCCAGAAGGTCGGCAGCGGCGCGAACGGCGCGAGAGCGTGGTCGGCGCCGGTGAGGTGCGCGGTGAGCACCTTGGCGGCGTGCTTGGCCGTGTCGGTGGGGATGGACCAGTGCTCGACGCGGCGCGGGACACCGTCGTACCGGGCGTTGGGGAAGCGGGCGACGTCGCCGACGGCGATCACGTCCGGACGTCCACCGGCCCGCAGGTGCTCGTCCGTGAGCACGCCGTCGGAGAGGTCCAGTCCGTTGCCTTCGAGCCACTCGGTGTTGGCCACGGAGCCGACCGACTCCACCACCACGTCCGCGGCCAGCACCCGGCCGTCGGCCAGGGCCACCCCGGTGACCCGGTCCTCGCCCCGGAAGGCGGTCACCCCGGCGCCGAGGGCGAAGCGGACGCCCCGGTCCCGATGGCGGGCGAGCAGCGCCCCGGCGAGCAGTTCGCCCAGCGGGCCGACCATGGGCAGCGGCAGCGGGTCGACCACGGTGACCTCGGCGGCGCCGAGGGCCACGGCGGTGGCGGCCACCTCGCAGCCGATGAAGCCGGCTCCCACCACGACCACGCGCGCACCCGGCCGGGTCAGCACCTCGCGCAGCCCCCGGGCGTCGGCCAGCGTACGGACGGTGTGCCGTCCGGCGACGGGACCGGGGCAGCGCAGTCGCCGGGGGCGCATGCCGGTGGCCACCACGAGACCGCGGTAGGGCAGGGTCTCGCCGTCGTCGAGTTCGACGACCTGCCGGTCGAGAGCGGCACGGACGATCGTGGCGCCCAGGCGCCACCGCACGTCGGCGACACTGGCCCGGGGCCGGAAGGCGAGCGAATCGAAGGTCGCCTTGCCCGCCAGGACCTCCTTGGACAGCGGAGGCCGGTTGTAGGGCATGTGGGGCTCGTCCCCGACGAGGGTGATCGGCCCGTCCCAGCCCGCGGCGCGCAGCTGTTCGGCGGCGCGCAGCCCGGCCATGGAGGCGCCGGCCACGACGATGGGTGCGGTCACGGCTCAGTCCTCGATCCGGATGGCCTGGAGCGGGCAGACGTCGGCGGCCTCCTCGACGTCGCCGCGCAGGGCCTCGTCGGGGTGCGCGACGTACGCCAGGCGTCCGTCGTCGTCGAAGCGGAAGACGTCGGGGGCGGCGAAGACGCACTGGCCGTGGTCCTGGCACTTGTTCATGTCGACGACGACCTTCATGGCCGGTCCTCCTGATGGTGGGGGAGCGTCGGGGAAAGGGAGGGAGAGGGGGCGTGGGGCCGCGGGGGCCGGATCACGGCCGAGGGGACGGTGGACGCCGCAGAAGGGCGACGGCCTCCGCTAGGGGGGCGGTGGGCATCGACCGCCAAAACGTTTGATGCCAAATAACATAGGAAGCAGCCCGGCCCCTGGTCAATAGCTATCCGGATGGATAAATTTCTGGGACAGACCCCTTGCGGGAGAGGGACCGGCGTCCCTACCGTTTGCCACCAGCGAGCGAGCGGTGTCCTGCCCCACCCCGCAGTCCGAAGCCGCCGCGCCCCCTCCCCACGCCCCACTCCCCCACTGCCGCGCGCCCTGGCCCCCCTGTGCCGCGAGCACGGGGAGGCGCCCCACTTCCCCCAGAGGAGACACCGGTGAGCGCATCCGACATCCCGCCCGTCCGCCACCACATGGAGCGACTGGCCGCCCAGGGCATCGACGTGGTCCGGGTGACCTATCCCGACCTCATCGGCACCGAACGGGCCCGGGACGTCCTGCTGGACCACCTGCCCTCGGCCTGCGGCCACGGGCTCGCCTTCTGCCGCGCCGTCTACCACACCAGCCCCCAGGGCGACGTGGTCCCCGTCTCCGGCGGCCTGGACGCCGGCCTGCCCGACATCTGCGTGCGCCCCGACCTCGACACCCTGACCGCCCTGCCCTGGGAACCCGGAGTCGCCACCTGCCTCGGCGACGTCACCGACCCGGCCACCGGACGGCCCGCCCCGGAATCCCCGCGCGACCTGCTGCGCACGGTCGTCGACCGGTGCCGACAGTACGGCCTGCACCCGGTCGTGGGGCCGGAGTTGGAGTACTTCCTGTGCGACGCGGCCCCCGAGACCCCCCGGGGCTGGCGCCGCTACAGCGAGGCCGCGGGCGTGGTCTACACGGCGGGGCTGCGCGCGGACGGCGACAACCACCTGCTGCGCAGCCTGCGCCTGCTGCGCGACCTCGGCATCGGCGTCACCAACGGCAACCACGAGTTCGACGGCTCTCAGTTCGAGATCAACCTGAACCACTCCGGCGCCATGGAGGCCGCGGACCGCGCCTTCCGCTTCAAGTCCGCGGTCAAGGAACTCGCCCGCAAGGAAGGCCGGTTGGCCACCTTCATGGCCAAGCCCTTCCAAGGCGCCGGCGGATCCGGCTTCCACCTCCACCTGTCCTGCGTGGACGACGAGGGCGGCAACGTCTTCGCGGACCCGGCCGCGCCGTACGGGCTGAGCGCCGTCGCGCGCCACGCGGTGGCCGGCGTCCTCGCCCACGCCCCGGCACTCGCCGCGCTGGCCAACCCGACGATCAACTCCTACAAGCGCTTCGGCCCCGACACCCTCGCCCCCTGGCTGATCGACTGGGGGCTGGACAACCGCAGCGCCATGGTCCGCATCCCGCCGGAGCGCGGCTCCGGCAGCCGCTTCGAACTGCGACTGGGGGACGCGAGCGCCAACCCCTACCTGCTGATCGCGGGAACCATCGCGGCGGCGCTCCTGGGCGTCATCGCCGGCGAAGAACCCGCCGCGCCGCTGGAGGGCTACGGCTACGACCGCACCAAGTCCGCGGTCCTGCCGATGTCCCTGCCCGAAGCCCTCGACGCGCTGGAAGCGGACACGGCCCTGACCGACGTCCTCGGCCCGGACTTCACCGCCGCCTACCTCTCGTACAAGCGCGACGAGGTCGACCGCTTCCAACGGCACGTCACCGACTGGGAGTTCACCGAGTACGCGTACCACCTGTAAGACCGAGGAGACCAACCATGACCACCGTGCCGTCCGCGCCGACCGTTTCCGGCGCCATCGACGAACCGATGCCCCTCGACCAGGTGAACCTGGCCGATCTCGACAACTTCACCGACGGCGTCACACCGTGGCGCATGTTCCACACCCTCCGCCACGAGGACCCGGTCCACTGGCAGCCGGAGGAGGCGCCCAACTCCGGCTTCTGGGCGGTCACCCGGCACGCCGACATCGCCCGCGTCGACCGGGACGCAGAGACCTTCACCTCGGCGAGGTTCGTGAACCTGGAGGAGGTCGACGACGACCAGATCAAGAAGCGCGCCTCCATCCTGGAGCTGGACGGAGTCCGCCACCGCGCCCTGCGCAGCCTCCTCCAGCGCCAGTTCGGCGCGAACGTCATCAACAGCTACGCCGACTTCCTGCGCGGCCTGACCGCCACCACGCTGGACGCCGCCCTGGCCAAGGGCCGCTTCGACTTCGTCAGCGAGGTCTCCGCCGACTTCCCGATCAACGTGCTCGCCCGCCTCCTGGACGTGCCCCCGGAGGACAACCAGCAGCTCATCGACTGGGGCAACCGGATCATCGGCAACACCGACCCCGACTACGCCGACGTCCTGCTGCACAGCGAGGAGAGCGAGAAGTACCGCGACCTGCCCTTCCGCTCGCCCGCCTCGCTGGAGGTCTTCGCGTACGGCCGCGAGCTCGCCCGGCAGCGGCGCGGCGGCGCCGGCACCGACCTGATCTCCAAGCTGGTCAACGAGACCCCACGCGACGGGGTGCCGCTCTCGCCGCAGGACTTCGACAACTACTTCCTGCTCCTGGTCGTCGCCGGCAACGAGACCACCCGCCACACCATCAGCCACTCCATGCTGGCGCTCCTCCAGCACCCCGAGCAGCTCGCCCGCCTCCAGGAGGACCCCTCCCTCATCCCCGCCGCAGTGGAGGAGTTCCTGCGCTGGGCGTCTCCCGTCTACCACTTCCGCCGCACGGCCACGCGCGACGTCGAACTCGGCGGAAAGCGGATCAGGGAGGGCGACAAGGTCGTCATGTGGTTCGCCTCCGGCAACCGTGACGAGGAGGTCTTCGGCAATCCCTACGACTTCGACGTGACCCGCCGGGACAACGACCACGTCACCTTCGGCAAGGGCAGCCCCCACCTGTGCCTGGGCAACCTGCTCGCGCGCACCGAGATCCGCATCATGTTCGAGGAGCTCATCCCGCGGCTGGCGGGCATCAGGCTCGTCGGAGACGTCCCGCGGGTGCGCTCCAACTTCGTGAACGGCATCAAGAAGCTCCCCGTCGAGGTCACCCTCGCCTGACGCCCACTCCCCCGGTACGGCCCGGCGCCCCGCCCCGGGCCGTACCCGACCGCGGGCGCCCTCAGGCCCGGAGGAACTCCAGCACCGCCAGCACCCGCCGGTGGGTCTCCTCGGCCAGCGGCAGGTCCAGCTTCATCAGGATGTTGCCGATGTGCTTGCTCACCGCCGCCTCCGACACCACCAGCTCGCGGCAGATCGCCGCGTTCGACCGCCCCTGCGCCATCAGCGCCAGCACCTCCCGCTCGCGCGGGGTGAGTCTGTCCAGCGGGCTGCGGCGGCGGCGCAGCAGTTGCCGCACCACCTCCGGGTCCACCACCGTGCCCCCGGCGGCCACCGCGCCGAGCGCCGCCACGAACTCCTCGATCTGTCCGATCCGGTCCTTCAGCAGGTAGCCGACCCCGGAGCCGTCCCCCGCCTCCAGCAGCCGGGCCGCGTACGAGTGCTGCACGTACTGGCTGAGCACCAGGACGGGCAGTCCGGGGAAGCGTTCACGCAGCGCGAGGGCCGCCCGCAGCCCCTCGTCGCTCTGGCCCGGCGGCATCCGGACGTCCGTGACCACGAGGTCCGGCCGGTGTTCCCCGACCGCCGTCCGCAGCGCCTCGGCGTCCCCGACGGCCGCCACCACCTGATGCCCGAACCGGGCCAGCAGGCCGACCAGACCCTCGCGCAGCAGGACACCGTCCTCGGCCACCACCACCCGCAGGCCGTCCGGCGTCGGTCCCATCGTCGTCACGCTGCTCCTCGGTCGATCGGGGCGCAGGGGATCTCCACCCGCACCAGGGTCGGTCCGCCGGGCGGACTGCTGACGGTCAGTGTGCCGTGCACCACCGCGACCCGGTCGGCCAGTCCGGTCAGTCCGGTGCCGCGCGCCGGGTCGGCGCCACCGCAGCCGTCGTCCGCCACCTCGATCGTCAACCGGCCGTCCGCGTACCGCCCTTCGACCGTCGCGCTGCTCGCGCCGCTGTGTTTGGCGAGGTTGGCGAGCGCCTCGGTGACGGCGAAGTAGCCGGCCGACTCGACCGGGGCCGGCAGCCGGCCGGGCAGCTCGAAGCGGGTGGCGACCGGGACCGGCGAGCGGTCGGCGGCGTCCGCGCAGGCCTCCGGCAGACCGTGGTCGGTGAGCACCTGCGGATGGATGCCGTTGATCAACTCCCGGAGTTCGGCCAGGACTTCGCCTGCCTCCCGGTGCGCCTCGGCCAGCCGGGCGGCCAGCGGCCCGTGCACCGGAGCGTCCAGCCGGGCCAGCCCGAGCGCCATGGTCAGCGCCACCAGCCGCTGCTGGGCACCGTCGTGCAGATCACGCTCGATCCGGCGCCGCTCCGCCTCGAAGGCATCCACCAACCGGGCCCGGGAGCGCACCAGTTCGCCGATCCGCTGCTCCTGCCCGCCGGGCGCCAGCACCAGCCGGACCAGCGCCGCCCGGGCGGCGGCCAGGAGGGCCAGCGGGTAGGCCAGCAGCGGGAGCAGCAGCAGTCCGGCCAACCCGAGCAGGGCGGCCAGCGGCGGCGAGTGCACCACGAGCACCTTGAGCACGTTCACCTGCTCGCCGTCCCGCAGCAGCAGCGGCAGCGCCGCGATCAGGTAGCCGGGCACGGCGAGGGCGCAGCCCGCCACCGCCAGGTCGATCGGCCAGAGCACGAAGGCGGCCAGCAGCGCGAAGCCCAGCTCCCGCCAGGTCGCCTGCTCGCGGTAGCGCAGCCGCAACCAGGCGGCCAGACCCGGGTTCGAGGGGACGAGGTGCGGGTCCGGCACCCGTCCGCCGTCCAGGAAGCGGACCAGCCGCCGCTCCCAGGCCGCGACCGGCACCCCGGCCAGGGCCAGCGCGGCCGCCAGTGGCAGCCCGACCAGCACCACCGCCAGGACCCCGGCGACCAGCCCCGACAGCAGCAGCCCGAAACAGAGCAGCAGCCCGCTCAGGCCGGTGGCCAGCAGGTACCCGGCCGCCCGCCAGGGGGCGTCCGAGCGCAGGAACCCGGCCCGGGCCGGCGGGGCCCAGAGGCTCCTCGCGCCCGGTCCGTCCGCTCCGGCCGTCCCGGCCTTCCCGCCCCCGCTCACCGCGCCCCCTCCGTCACAGCCATGCGCCCTCCGTCAGAGGAATGCCCCGTCAGAGGAATCCCGTCCGCACACCCTAGGCACCGGGCGGACGCCCCGGCGGTAGGGCCTGGCCTACCTTTGCCCCGCCCCCGCCCCCGGACCGGGAGCCCGCACCGGGGATCTCCCCTACGGGTAGGGCCGCCCCTACCCACCGGAGTAGGCCCCGGTCTGCTGACCGTCCCCGCCCCCGGCCGGTTCGCTGGGCGTCATGAGAATGCTCCGGATCGCCCTCACCTCGCTGACCACGCGCTGGCCCTCCCTGCTCGGCGCCTTCCTCGCCCTCGCGCTCGGCGTCGCGATGACCGCCGTGATGCTGCTCGGCCTGGCCGCCGCGCTCGACGCGCCGCCCGGCGGAGGGGAGTTGGTCTCGCTGGTCGCCGCGCTCGGCACCGCCGGCGGGGTGAGCGCGTTCGTGTCGGCGTTCGTCGTGGCCTCCACGTACTCCTACGCCGTCGTCCGGCGCCGCCGCGAGTTCGGCCTGCTCAGGCTGGCCGGGGCGACCCGGGCGCAGGTCCGGCGCACGGTGCTCGCCGAGGCGCTGCTGCTCGGCGCGGCCGCCTCCGCCGCCGGCTGTCTGCTCGGCCGGCTCGGGGCGCCCGCGCTCGTCCGGTGGCTGTCCGGGGTCGGCATGGCCCCGCCCGGCTTCGCACCGAGCGACTCGGCCTGGCCGCTGCACGCCGCGTTCTGGACCGGTCTGCTGGTCGCCCTGGGCGGGGTCGCGGTGGCCGCCCGCCGGGCGGGCAGGGTCGGCCCGCTGGACGCCCTGCGCGCGGCCGACCTCGACACCGGGGTGCTGACCCGCGGCCGGCTGCTGCTGGGGCTCGGCCTGTTCCTCACCGCCATCGCGCTGGCCGGCGCCGCGCTCGTCACGGGCCCCGCCGACCTGCTGCACCGCAAGACCTACACCACCCAGCCGATGCGGCTGATCTGCGCGGCCGGCCTGCTCTCCCCGCTCCTCGCGCCGCCGCTGGTCCGGGTGCTCGGCCTGCTGCTGCCCGCCCGGCTCACCGGGTACGCGGGCCGGCTGGTGCCCGCCGGCGCCGCCGCCGCGCTGCGCCGCACGGGCGCGGTGGCCGCGCCGGTGCTGGTGGCGGTGGCGCTGACCGGCTCCCTGGCCGGCGCGCTGGACACGGTGAGCGCCGCCCGGACCGCCGAGGCCCGCGCCCGGACCGCCGCCGACCTGGTCGTCCGCCCCGCCGGACCGGCGGAGCCGCTGGTCACCGCCCTGCGGACCGTCCCCGGCGTGACCGCCGTCTCGGCGACCGCGCCCACGCCGCTGGCCCTCGTCGAGCCGGACGGCGTCACCGTCCGGTCCGAGGCCCGCGCCGCCGACCCGGCCGGCCTGGCCGCCCTCGCCCGGCTCCCCCTGCTCGCCGGCTCCCCGGCCGACCTCGACGACAACTCCCTGGTCCTGCCCGCCGAGTGGCACCGCACGGTCGGCGAGCCCGTCCCGGTGGTCCGGGCCGACGGCAGCCGAACCGTCCTGCGGACCGTCGCCGTGCTGCGCGACGGCCTCGGCGACAACGGGCTGTACGTCACCGCCGCCAACGCCCCGGGCGCCCGGGTGGACCGGATCGAGGTCCGGCTCGCCCCGGGCACCGACGGCACGGCCGCCCTCGACCGCGCCCGCGCCGCCCTCCGCCCGTACGGCGCGACGGTGCTCGACCGGGCCGGCTGGCTCGCCGCCGCCTCCCCCTCGACCGGCCGGATCGCCTGGCTCCGGACCGTCCTGGTGCTCGCCCTGGCACTCGTCTACACCGCGATCGCGCTCGCCAACACGCTGCTCACCACCACCGGGGACCGCCGCCGCGAACTCGCCCTGCTCCGGCTGGCCGGCGCCACCCGGGGCCAGGTGGTCCGTCTGGTGACGGCCGAGGCGGTGCTGGTGACGGCGGTCGGCGTGGTGCTCGGCTGCGCCGTGTCCGCCGTTCAACTCGGCGCCATGCACGCCGCGCTGGGCGTCATCGGCGCGCCCGGGCCGTGGGCGCTGCCATGGCGCCCGGTCGGGCTGGTGGCGGCCGGGGCGCTGGTCCTGGCGGCCCTGTGCGCCGCCCCGGCCGCCGCCTGGGTGCTCCGCCACCGCCCGGTCACGGCCGCCGCCCGCTGAGCGGGCCGGCTCTCCGGCCGGTTCGACCCGCCGAGGCCTCGACCGTTCGCACCGGCTCGGCCCCCGCGCCACCGGCCGCCCCGGCCAGCGCCTCCAGCCGCCGCAGGCTGGCCCGGCGCTGGAGCGCACCGAGGCCGACCGTCGCCGCTCCGAGCCCCAGCCAGCCGAGCGGGCCGGCCGCCATCACGACCCCCGTGAGCAGCAGTGGGCCCACCGACTTCTGCACCGACTGGGACATCCCGGCGACCCCCAGGTACGAGGCCCGGGCGCCCGGCGGGGCCAGCACGACCGCCAGTTCCCAGGAGCTCACCGAGCGCAGCAGCTCCGCCAGGGTGACCAGCATGGCCGCGGCCAGCAGTGCGACCGAGGCCACGACCGGCCCGGCGCCGGTGGCGAGCGCGATCAGCAGGCAGCCGCCCAGCACCGTCACCCCGTACCAGCGCACCGCTGCGGCCGCCCCGAGCGCCCCCTCCGCCCGGGCCGAGACCCGCAGTTGCAGCAGCACCACGAGCACCGTGTTGAGCACCAGGAAGACCGGGACGACCGCGTGCGGCGCGCCGGTGTGGTGGACCAGCCAGAGCGGCAGCCCGACGTTGAGGATCGAGTCGTCCAGGTTCAGCGGCATGTCCAGCAGGACGAACCGCAGGTAGCCGCGGTCCCGCCAGGGACTCGGCACGGCGGATGGCGGCGCGGCGGGCTCCTCCCCGGCCTTCGCCGCGACCAGGCCGCGCCCGGACGGCTCCCGGGTGCGCCAGACCAGCACGGCGGCGAGCACGTAGGACAGCCCGTTGGCGAGGATCAGCGCCCGGTAGGCGGCCGTGGTCCCCACCGCGAGCCCGATCGCCGCAACGCCCGCACCGAGCGCGTACCCGGCGTTGGCCACACTGCGGAACAGCGCCTGGTAGGTCGCCCGCCGCTCGCCCGCCACCCGGGTCGCGAACAGCATCTCCAGTGTCTTGGCGGCCCGCTCGGCCAGGCAGATCAGGGCCACCACGGGCAGCAGCGCGGCGAAGTCGTCGACCATCAGCAGCAGCACCATCGCGCCCAGCCGCAGCAGGTGGCAGCCGATCAGCAGCCACCGCACCGGCACCCGCTCGGCCGCCCGCCCGGCCAGCGGGGACCCGGCGATCCCCGCCACCGCCCCCACCCCGAGCAGCAGCCCCAGCCGGCGCGCGTCCATCCCACACACGTAGGTGAAGTAGAGCACAGAGGCCGCCGCCCACACCCCGGTGCCGGTCCGGTCGACGCACTGTGCCAGCAGCATGATCCGCGCGTCCCGCCCGCCCGGCGGCCGCCGCAGCTGCGCCATCAGTCCGTTCCCCCGCATGGCAGGCCCCCGTCGCATGAGTGGTGTGAGTCGGTCGAGTCGCATGATCGCAATCAATCTCGACATCAAGATACTTCATGTCAAGAGACTCACGGAACCCCCGAAACGCCGGTAGCGCCCGGCCCCACGAAGGGCCGGGCGCTACCGGTGCGACGACGAGCGGGAGTCCCCGCCCGGCTCACCTCGGCGGAACGGCGGACTCGATCAGCGCCACCGTCGCCGCGTCCACCAGCTCCGGCGTGAACACCTCGGTCAACGCGCCCAGCCTCAGCCGGCGGACCGGCCCCCCTCGAAGATCCACGCCTGGGCAACGGGTTCGGCGGGCCGGAGGCAACGGCACCGCCCCTTGCCCGACCGCCTCGGACGGCGGGACGCTGGTGGCGTGACCCGAAGGGTTCGGCGCTGCCCGTGGTGCCGGACGGCACTGCCGAAGGACGCGCCCGCCCGGCAGACGTTCTGCGGGCCGGTCTGCCGCAAGCGGGCCTGGCGCCGCCGCCAGCGCCGGGGCCTGCTGATCAGCAGGGGCACCGCGGTCATCTTCAGCGACACCGTGTTCGGCGCGGGCCGGTGCGAGAGGCCGCCTCGCGGGTTTGAGCCCGGTGCCGCGACTGACGAACCTGGCGAAAAGTCGTGTCCTACCGCCCCCGCTACGTCCTACTTCTCCTCCGGCTCCCAGGCGCGGAGCAGGTCGAGCAGCCCCGCGTCCCCGTCAACGCGCAGGGATTCGGCCTGGATGCGGTCGTACAGGTAGAGGACCAACTCGCTGGCCGTGCCGTGGACGGCGGCGCCGGCCGCGTCCGCGTCCTCGCCGGTCGCGGCGGTGGGCGCGGGGATGCGGGTGATGCGTGCGCCGTCGCCGTCGACCGTCAGGCGCCAGGAGCGGCCCTCGGTGGCGTGGAAGTCGAAGGCCGTGGGCTTGTGCGGCCAGGCACTGGGCGTCGCGCAGACGGTGAACAGGAACTCCTCCACACCGTCGAGTGCCACCTCGACCGGCAGCGGCTGTGGGGCGCCCCCGGCGAGCTGGGCGTCGTACGTGTGCACCGCGCTCTCCTGGACCCGGTGCCGGGCGGTACCGCCGGCGGTCTGCGGTGACTGCGACGCAGGCCACCACGTCCAGCAACCGCTGTCCGGTCCCGCCTCGCGCAGGGCGCTCAGCAGAAGCTGCGTCGACGCGGCCAGCCAGGCCAGCAGGGCCTCACGTTCCCCCGACACTTCCAGCGCGGCGCGCGCGGCGGCGGCCTCGGCCGGGGGAGCGTCGGCGGGCCCCGCGCCGACGATGGCGGCCCAGAAACGGTCTCCCCCACCCAGGTGCTTCACCAGATCGAACAGCGTCCACCCGGGGCAGGTCGGCACCTGCGCGTCGAGACTGGGCGCGGCGGCGACCGCGGCGCGGAAGGCGGTCGACCGTTCGTCGATCAGTCGCAGCAGGTCAGGGAACTCAAGATTCTTTTCCACGCCGGATGTCTACCACCGTGCTCCGGTGATCGGACAGCGATTTTCACAGTCGCCGCCGGTTGGCCATTGCGGACGTCCTCGCCTCCCACCGCTCGGGTGACAAGCTGCGCTGCCGTCGTAGGCCCGCGCGGCGAACAGGTCGGCGGCCCGGCGGACCACCTCGGTCTCGTCGAAGTTCCTCGGACGTCCCATGCCCCCGGACGGTACGCCGTTGGGGAACGACCAGTAGAACACTCATTCCCGAATTCCCCGCGACCCGCGGCCGGGACGGCGGCACAGCCCTCGACGCACGGCGGGCGGTGCGCCACACTCTCCCCAGCAGCACCCGCGCTCCCAACGCACCGGCACGACACGACGACCACCGCACTACGGAGAGCCGATCGGTGACCACTCACCAACTGCTGGAGATCGCCTTCTCGTCCGGACGGGCCGGGTCCGGACCGGCCACCTGGGGCCAACGGGCCATCTGGGACGCCGTACGACAGCTTCCGCCGGCCGACGCGCCGCGCTACAACATCGCCACCGCGGCGCCGCTGGACCCGGGGCTGCCACTGCCCGTCCTGCTCACCGCAGTGGGGCAGCTGCTGCACCTGCACGACTCGCTGCACACCCGGCTGCTGCCGGACGGCAACGGCGGCCTCCGCCAAGTCGTCGACGGCGAAGGCACCTTGGGCATCCACCTCCAGCCCGCGGGGGAGCACGAGGACCCGGCCGAGCTCGGCGCCCGGCAGCACGAGGAGCTGGCCGCGCAGGCCTTCGACACCGCTGCCCAGTGGCCGGTCCGGATCGGCGCCGTGACGGCGGGCGGTCTGGTCCGGCACATCAGCCTGGTGCTCTCGCACACCGCGGTGGACGGCTCCGGGATGAGCCGACTGGTCGCCGACCTGTCCGCACTGTGCCTCGGCAGCTCCCCCGAGGAGCTGGCCGAGCTGCGCGTGCCAGCCCAACAGCCCCTGGAGGAAGCGGAGTTCCAGGCCTCCGAACGGGGTCTGCGGCGCGACGAGGGGGCCCGCAAGCAGTTCGTGCGCAAGCTCCGGCTGGGCCCGCCCCGGCTCTTCCCACCGGCCGCCGGGCAGCCCGCCGCCCGGTTCCCGAACGCGGTGCTGCGCTCCCCCGCCCTGCCCCGGGCCGTCGAACGGGTGGCGGCCAGGCGCCGGGTCAGCACGGGATCGGTGCTGCTCGCCGCGACGGCCACGATGACCGCCCGGCTCGCCGGCTCGACCGAGGCCGTGCTGAACGTCGTGGTCAACAATCGCTTCCTGCCCGGACCGGCCACCGCGGTGAGCGTGGTCGCGGGCGACGGGTTGTTCCATCTCCCGGATGCCACGGCCGAGTTCGGCGAGGTCGTGCGCCGCACCCACGCCGCGGCGATCGGCACCTACCGCCACGCGTACTACGACAAGGCCGCCCTGGCCGCCGAGATCGTCCGGCTGACCGCCGAGGGGGTCCGACTCGCCGACCGCTCCTGTGTGTTCAACGACACCCGGGAGCTGCTCCCGGCCACGGCCGACCCTGGCGCCGACCGGACCACCCTCAGCTGGCCGGTGGAGTTCGAGCCGCGCCCCGGCCTGACCTACGCCCTGGACGTCCTGCGGTCCGCCGAGGCGCTGAGCCTGGCCATGACGGCGGACCCGGCCGTGCTTCCGCGCCCCGCGATGGGCCGGTTCCTCTACGGCATCGAGGAGTTGATCCTCACCGAGGCCGAAACGGACACCGACACGGGAACGACCACCGACTCGACCACCGACGCGAAGGCCGACACGAGGACGGACGCCGCGACCGCCGCCAGAACCGGGCCCGGGACCGCCGAGCACGCTTGAACCTGACACCGGTGTCAAGTTCTACCGTACCGGCATGACCACGACCACCACCGCATCCCTGCTCACCCCGTACCGCCTCGGCCGGCTCGACCTGCCGAACCGCGTCGTCATGGCCCCGATGACGCGGTACCGGGCCGCCGAGGACGGTACGCCACTGCCCGTCGTCGCCGAGTACTACGCCCAGCGCGCGAGTGCCGGCCTGATCGTCACCGAGGGCATCTGGCCCAGCCGCCAGGGCCAGTCCGGCTGGCGCCTGCCCGGCCTGGAGACGCCCGCACACGTGGCCGGCTGGCGTGCGGTGACCGAGGCCGTGCACGCCGCCGGCGGGCGGATCGCCGCCCAGCTGATGCACGGCGGGCGCCAGGGCCACCCGCTCAACCGGCTGCTCGGCGACGTCCCGGCCGGCCCGTCCGCCGTCCCTGCCCCGGGCCCGGTGCACGTCAGGGACGGCGGCAAGGCGGAGGCCGTCACCCCGCGCGCCATGACCCGCGAGGAGATCCGCCGCACCATCGCCGACCACGTCGACTCCGCCCGTCTGGCCCTCGCCGCCGGCTTCGACGCCGTCGAACTGCACGGCGCCAACTCGTACCTGATCCACCAGTTCCTGGCCGACAACACCAACCTGCGCACCGACGAGTACGGCCCCCGCACCCTCGCCGGCCGCCTGCGCTTCCCGATCGAACTGGTCACCGCCGTCGCCGAGGCCATCGGCCCCGACCGCCTCGGCCTGCGCCTGTCTCCCGGCAACCCGCAGTTCGGCATGTACGAGGCCGACCCCGCCCCGGTCTACCGCGCGCTGCTCGCCGAACTCGACGGCCTCGGCCTGGCCTATCTCCACCTCACCGACAACGACGACTACCCGGCCCTGGCCGACCTGCGCCCGCGCTGGTCCGGGCCGCTGATCGGCAACGTCGGCGAGAACCGCGCCGCCACCGACCGCGAGCGCGGCGAGGCGGTGCTGACCGCCGGCCTGGCCGACCTGGTCTCCTACGGCCGCGCCTTCATCGCCAACCCCGACCTGCCCGAGCGGCTCGCCGCGAACGCCCCGCTCGCCCCCGTCGACCCCACCCACCTCTACGGCCAGGAGGCCACCGGCTACACCGACTACCCGCGACTGCGGCCGGCCGCCCGGCCGTGAGCCGGCCGGCGAGTCGGCGCAGGGGACCCCCGTCCTGACCGACTGTCAGTACCACCCGCTATGGTCGGCCCCGAACGATCCCAGCACGAACAGCACCGCCGTCACCAGGGGGCACCATGACCACACCGGGCACCGGCCCGCTCACCACCGCCGACCTCGTGGAGGGCTGGCGCCGGGTGGGCGTCCGGGAGGGCATGGCGCTGATCGTGCACTCCTCGCTCTCCGGCCTCGGCCGGGTCGAGGGCGGCGCGGCGGCCGTGGTGGCCAGCCTGCGCGAGGCGGTCGGGCCCGGCGGCACCGTCGCCGCTCCCACCTTCACCTCCGACACGGTCCGCGACCCGGCCCCCGGGCACAGCGGCCCGCCCGGCCCCGAGGTCGCCGAACTCCGGGCCGCCGTCCCGCTGTTCCACCCCGGGCTGCCATCCGCCACGGGCGCGGTGGCGGAGGCGCTGCGCGCCCTGCCGGAGAGCCTGCGCAGCGCCCACCCGCAGGTCTCGGTCGCCGCCGTCGGCGCGCACGCCCGGGAGGTCACCGCCCGGCGCTCGCTCGGCTTCGCCGTCGGCCGGGAGTCGCCGTTCGGCGCGCTGCACGACCTCGGCGGGCACGTGCTGCTGGTCGGCGTCGGCCACAACCGCAACACCTTCCTGCACTACGCCGAGACCTTCGCGCCCAACCGCCGGCTCAAGCTCCGCCGCTTCCCGATGGCGATCCAGGGCGAGCGGGTCTGGATCGAGGCGCCGGACGTGGGGGACGACAACGACACCCACTTCCCGGTCGTGGGCCGGGAGTTCGAGGAGCAGGCAGGAATCCGCGAGGTCCTGGTCGGCGACGCTCCCTGCCGGCTGGTCCCGGTCCGCGAGCTCATACCCTTCGCCGTCCGCCGCCTCACCGAGCTGCTGGCGGCCGGCGGCCCCGGAGCGGCATAGGCCGGGCCGACGGTCCCCGCAGTGCGCGCGGAACCGCCGGCCCGTCCCCGCATGCCGTCAGTTACGGGCTTCGTGCACCGAGCTGGTCTCCTGGATCTTCTTCCAGGACTTCGGCTCGGCCGGCAGCTGCCCCTCGGCCCGGTCCGCGCCCAGCGCCGGCGAGGCCGCGGTACCGGCCGGCACCGGTCCGACGGCGGGCTTGCTCGGGGTGAACAGCCAGGTGTTCAGCAGGTCGCCGAGCTTCTGGCCGGAGACCTTCTCCGCGTACGCCTGGAACTCCGGGATGGTGGCGTTGCCGTAGCGACGCTCGGTGGGCCAGCCCTTGAGGATCTGGAAGAACTTCTCGTCCCCGACGGCGTTGCGCAGTGCCTGGATGGCCACCGCGCCGCGGTAGTACACCGCACCGGAGAACTGGTTCTCCTCTCCCGGGTCGCCCGGCTTGACGGTCCAGAACGGGGAGTCGGCCGGGTACAAGGCGTAGATGTAGTCGGCCAGTTCCTGCGCGGTGCCCTCGTTCTCGTGCTCGGACCAGAGGAACTGGGAGTACTCGGCGAAGCCCTCGTTCAGCCAGATGTCGCTCCAGCGGGACAGCGAGACGCTGTCCCCGTACCACTGGTGGGCCAGCTCGTGCACGACCACCGAGGTGTTGGAGCCCCGGGCGAACAGCCCGGGGCCGTAGGAGACCCGGGTCTGGGACTCCAGGGCGCCACTGGACTGGGTGTTGGCGACGTAGCCGCCGACGGAGCTGAACGGGTACTCGCCGAAGTAGCCGCTCAGCCAGTCCACCAACTCACCGGTGCGCTCGACGCTCGCCCGCGCAGCGGCCGCATTGTCGCCGAGGTCCTTGCTGTACGCGTTGTAGACCGGCAGCCCGCCCGCCGTGGTGTCCCGGGTGACGTCGAACTTGCCGATCGCCAGGGTCGCCAGGTACGTCGCCTGCGGCTTGTTCTCCCGCCAGCTGTAGCGGGTCCAGCCCGCCTGGGAGCTGGTGCCCGTCAGCACACCGTTGCTGATCACCTGGTTGCCGTCCGGCACCAGCACCGAGACGTCGTAGGTCGCCTTGTTGCTCGGGTGGTCGTTGCTCGGGAACCACCACCCGGCCGACACGGGCTCGCCGGCCACCACCGCACCGTCCGGGGTGCGGCGCCAGGCGGTGTAGCCGCCGTACTTCTTCACGGTGGACGGCACGTCCTTGTACCGCACGACCACGGTGGCCTGGCTGCCCTTGGCCAGCGGTCGGGCAGGGGTGATCTCCAGCTCCTGGTCGCCGCTGGTGGAGAAGGTCGCGATCCGGCCGTTGACCCGGACCTCCGAGACGTTCAGCGCGAAGTCGAGGTTGAACCGGGAGAGGTCCTGGGTCGCCGTGGCGAGGATGGTCGCGGTGCCCTCCAGCTCGTCGGTGGCGGGCTGGTACTTCAGCCGGATGTCGTAGTGCGAGACGCGGTACCCGCCGTTGCCGAGGGTCGGGTAGTACGGGTCCCCGAGCCCGTCCGCACCGGGTTGGAAGCCGGAAGCCGAGGCGGGAACGGCCAGGAACAGGCTCAGGGCACTGGCAGCAGAGACGATCAGTCTCTTGCGCACGTGGTCCTCCAGGGATCACAGGAACGATTGGGTTGAACCGATCCTTGTCCCGGCAACCCCTCGCCCACTCCCCGATCGTGAGTTCTTCATGAGAAGAAACGCGCCGAAATGACGGCTCCGCAGCGGTGCCGCGGAGCCGTCACGTCAAACAGTCCGACATGTCGTCAGTTATGCGCTTCGTGCACCGAGTTGGTCTCCTGGATCTTCTTCCAGGACTTCGGCTCGGCCGGCAGCTGCCCCTCGGCCCGGTCCGCGCCCAGCGCCGGCGAGGCCGCGGCCGCGGTGCCCGCCGGTACCGGCCCGACGGCCGGCTTGCCGGCGGTGAACAGCCAGGTGTTCAGCACGTCGCCGAGCTTCTTCCCGGACACCTTCTCCGCGTACGCCTGGAACTCCGGGATGGTGGCGTTGCCGTAACGGCGCTCGGTGGGCCAGCCCTTCAGGATCCGGAAGAACTTCTCGTCCCCGACGGCGTTGCGCAGTGCCTGGACGGCCACCGCGCCGCGCTCGTACACGGGGCTGGAGAACTGGTCGTCCGGCCCCGGGTCGCCCGGCTTGATGGTCCAGAACGGGTCGTCGGCCGGGTGCGAGGCGTAGACGTAGTCGGCCAGCTCCTGCGCGGTGCCCTCGTTCTCGTGCTCGGACCAGAGGAACTGCGCGTACCGGGCGAAGCCCTCGTTCAGCCAGATGTCACTCCAACGGGAGAGCGAGACGCTGTCGCCGTACCACTGGTGGGCCAGCTCGTGCACGACCACCGAGGTGTTGGAGCCCTTGGCGAACTGCCGGGGGCTGTAGAAGATCCGGGTCTGGGTCTCCAGGGCGTAGCCGGTCGGGACGTTGGGGACGTAGCCGCCGACGGAGCTGAACGGGTACTCGCCGAAGTAGCCGCTCAGCCAGTCCACCAGCTCACCGGTGCGCTCGACGCTCGCCCGGGCCGCGTCGGCGTTGTCGCCGAGGTCCTTGCTGTACGCGTTGTAGACCGGCAGCCCGCTCGCCGTGGTGTCCCGGGTGACGTCGAACTTGCCGATCGCGAGCGTGGCCAGGTACGTCGCCTGCGGCTTGTTCTCGCGCCAGCTGTAGCGGGTCCAGCCGGCCTGGGAGGTGGTGCCGGTCAGCACGCCGTTGCTGATCGCCTGGGTGCCGTCCGGCACGAGGACCGAGACGTCGTAGGTGGCCTTGTCGCTCGGGTGGTCGTTGCTGGGGAACCACCACCAGGCCGCCTCGGGCTCGTTCGCGGCGATCCCGCCGTCCGGCGTGCGGTGCCAGCTGGTGAAGCCGTACTTCTTCACGGTGGACGGCACACCCTTGTAGCGCACCACCACGGTGGCCTGGGCACCCTTGGCCAGCGGTCGGGCGGGGGTGATCTCCAGTTCCTGCTCCCCGCTGGTGGCGAACTTCGCGACCCGGCCGTTGACCCGGACCTCCGAGACGTTCAGCGCGAAGTCGAGGTTGAACCGGGAGAGGTCCTGGGTGGCCGTGGCGAGGATGGTCGCGGTGCCCTCCAGCTCGTCGGTGGCGGGCTGGTACTTCAGCCGGATGTCGTAGTGCGAGACGCGGTACCCGCCGTTGCCGTAGGTCGGGTAGTACGGGTCCCCGACCCCGGCCGCGCCGGGTTGGAAGTCGGAAGCCGAGGCGGGAACGGCCAGGAACAGGCTCAGGGCACTGGCAGCAGAGACGATCAGTCTCTTGCGCACATGGTCCTCCAGGGATCACAGGAACGATTGGGTCGAATCGATCCTTGTCCCGGCGACCCCTCATCCACTCCTCGATCGTGAGATGTTCATGAGAAGAGACGCGCCGAAATGGCGGCTTCGCAGCGGTGCCGCGAAACCGCCACACCGCCTCACCCGTCACTCACGTCCCGAGCGCCACAGGCGCCCGCACCAGCGAGCCGTACTCCGTCCACGAGCCGTCGTAGTTCTTCACGTGCGGGTAGCCGAGCAGTTCGGTGAGTGCGAACCAGGTGTGCGCGGACCGCTCGCCGATCCGGCAGTACGCGATCACCTCGCGCTCCGGCTCCACGCCCCGCCCCCCGTACAGCGCCCGCAGCTCCTCCGCCGAACGGAACGACCCGTCGTCGTTGGCGGTCTGCGACCAGGGGATGTTGACCGCGCCCGGAATGTGCCCGGGCACCTGCGCCTGCTCCTGCGGCAGGTGCGGGGGCGCGATCAGCTCGCCCCGGAACTCGGCGGGCGAGCGGACGTCCACCAGCACCGCGTCCACCCCGGGCTTGGCGAACACCTCGGCCTTGGCCAGGACCTCGTCCCGCAGCGCCCGCAGCTCCGGCCGCTCGGGCCCGCGGAGCCGGTAGCCGGTGTGCTGGTAGTCCATCACCTCGTGGGTGAGCTCCCGCTCCTCCAGCTCCCACTTCTTGCGCCCACCGTCCAGCAGCCGCACCGGCCCGAAGCCGCGCAGCCGCAACAGCCAGTAGGCGTAGGCGGCGAACCAGTTGTTGTTGCCGCCGTAGAGGACGACGGTGGTGTCGTCCTCGACCCCGGCCGCCCGCAGCAGGTGCTGGACGCCGTCGCGGTCGATGTAGTCCCGGCCGACCTGGCTGTGCAGATCGGTGGTCCAGTTCCAGCCGACCGCGCCGGGGATGTGGTCCCGGTCGTAGGCCTGTGTGTCCTCGTCCACCTCGACGACCCGGATCGTCCCGTCGTCCAGGTGGTGGGCCAGCCATTCGGTGCGGACCAACGTCTCGGGGTGCGCGTAGCCGTTGCCGGTCATCCCAGGCCCTCCTTCGCTCTGCCCAGACTGCGGCGCCCGACCACGGACACGGCGGGCCGCACGACGAGGGCAGGGCGTACGGGCACGGCGAAGAGCCGGCGACCGGGCCGGACAGTTCGAACCTACGCCGCCCGTCCGGCCCGGGCCACCCCGGGCGGCCCCCGCCCGCCCGGCTGACCGGCCGGGCCCGTCAGCCGGGCGGCGGCTCCCGACCCGTCGCCCGACCGTCCGGATCCGCGGTGACCGTCCGCTCAGGAGAAGACGACGGAGCGCAGCTTCAGCCGGTCGCCGAGCTTCTTGCCGGGGTTCATGACGTAGAACACGTCGCCCGAGCAGCCGAAGTCCAGGAAGACCGTGGCCGTGGACCGGGTGAGGTTCTCCGGCGCGAAGCCCGGCGCCTCCTCGGTCGTCCACGGCAGGTCGATGCACGTGCCGCTCTGCGGGTCGGCCAGGCCGGTGAGGACGCCGGGGCCGACCTTGTAGAGGAAGTCGCCCTCCGCGGCGTTGGCCGAGAACGGAACGGCGAGGACGAGGGCGATGGCGCTGGCGGCAGCGAGCACGGCGTTGCGGAGACGCATGAGTGAGGGCCTTTCAGGTGGTACTCGGCGGTACCGGTTTCAATGGTGCGAGATCACCCTAGAGGCCCAAAATCCGCAGAAACGGTACTTCCAATCCACCCTTTTGGGTGGTTTAAGCGCTAAAGTCGCGACCTACCACCCGGTGGAAACCCCTCAGTTCGGCGGAGCCGTGAAGAAGTACCCCGAGTCGACGAGCGCCGGCAGGTACGCCTTCAGCGCCGCCACCGTCTGCGACCGGTCCCCGCCGCCGTCGTGGTTGAGCACGATCGACCCGGGCCGGACGTTCTTGAGGACCCGGTCGATGATCGCCGGGGTCCCCGGCCTGGCCCAGTCCCGCGGGTCCACCGACCAGGCCATGTTCCGCATCCCGAGGTCGGCGGCCACCTTGAGCGAGGTCTCGGACCAGTCCCCGCCCGGCGCGCGGAACCAGGTGGGCTGCCGGCCGGTGGTCCGTTGCAGCAGGTCGGAGGTCCGCTCCAGCTCGTCCCGCACCTTGTCCTCGGACAGGTGCCGCAGGTCCGGGTGGGTCCAGGTGTGGTTGGCGATGTGATGGCCGCGGTCCGCGATCTCCCGCACCAGGGCGGGGTGCTCGGCCACGTTCTCGCCGATCAGGAAGAACGTCGCCCTGATCCCGTACGTTTCGAACAGCGCCAGCACGGTCGGTGTGTGACGGGGGTCCGGGCCGTCGTCGATGGTGAGCGCCACCACCCGCCGCCCCGAGCCCAGCTCGTACACCGGCTTGCTCTCCGCCTCGGTGAGCACCCGGTGCACGGGCTCCCCGCTCGGCACGACGGCCGACGGGGTGGCGGCCGACGAGGTGGCGGACGGGGAGACGGCAGGCGGGGAGACGGCGTCGGTCGCCCCCGCCACGGCGCTGCGCTCCCCGCCGCCCCAGGGGCTGCGGCATCCGGCAGTCATTCCCAGAAGGGACATTCCAGCCGCAGCCAGCAACAATCTGCGTGAAGTGATCTGATGATCTGACAGCATTGTGGATGCATCCCCTGGCCGTCGTCGCCGCTCCCGGGGGCAACTCCGACGGACCCGATCACCACTCCGACGGCCCAAGAGCCATCGGTCGCACGCTCCGCTTCCGGAGCTCTTCCACGGATCTTCCCCGACCGGACGCTCCACCTCCCCTCCGGACCGCTACGCTGTGCCTTCCCCAGTGTGATGATCTGCCATCAGAGGACGTGGCCATGACGACAAGTCAGGACTCCCCCGACCAGGGCCAGCAGGGCGACGGCTCCACCGAGCTCAGCCAGTGGGAACGCTTCGGCGTCGACACCACCGCCCCGCACTCTGCGCGCGTGTACGACTACTGGCTGGGAGGGAAGACCAACTTCCCGCCGGACCGCGCCATGGGGCAGGCCATCGAGCAGGCCGTGCCGAGCGTCAAGGAGATGGCCAAGGCCAACCGCGCCTTCCAGGGCCGGGCCGTGCGCTACCTGGCCCAGGAGCACGGCATCCGCCAGTTCCTCGACCTCGGCACCGGCATCCCGACCTCGCCGAACACCCACGAGATCGCCGAGGCCGTCAGCCCCGGGACCCGGGTGGTCTACGTCGACAACGACCCGATCGTGCTCGCCCACGCCCGCGCGCTGATGGTCTCCAGCCCGGCCAGCCGCACCACCTACATCCACGCCGACCTGCGCAAGCCCGAGGAGCTGTTCGCCGACCCGGCGCTCACCTCCACCCTCGACCTCACCCAGCCGGTCGGCCTGCTGATGATCGCCGTGCTGATGCTGATCGCCGACGCGGACGACCCGTGGGGCCGGGTCGCCGCACTGCGCGACGCCCTGCCGGCCGGCAGCTGCATCGCGCTGACCACCCCCACCCCGGACTTCGACCCGGAGGCCGTCGGCAAGGTCGCCGAGGCCGCCCGGGCCGGCGGGATGACCCTGGTGCCGCGCAGCTACGACGACGTGGTCCGGTTCTTCGACGGCTGGGAGCTGGTCGAGCCGGGCGTCGCCCCGGTGCTGGCCTGGCGCCCGGACGGCGAGCCGCCGGCCGACCCGAAGGCCGCGTACTACTGGGGCGGCGTCGCGATCAAGCGCTGACACCGTCGAGCGCCGGGTGGGGCGGCCGCGGGCCGTCCCACCCGGCGAAGGCGTCACTTCAGCAGCCGCGACAGCCGCCGGTCCGCCAGCGGCTTGCCAGCGGTCTGGCAGGTCGGGCAGTACTGGAGCGAGGAGTCCGCGAAGGACACCTCGCGGATGGTGTCCCCGCACACCGGGCAGGGCTGACCGGTCCGGCCGTGCACCCGCAGCCCGAGCTTCTTCTCCGCCTTCAGCTCCCCCGCCGCCAGCCCGCGCGCATGTTCCACCGCCTCGCGCAGCGTGCCGCCGAGCGCCTCGTACAGCCGGGCCGCCTCGTCCTCGGTCAGGCTCGCGGCCAACTTGTACGGCGACATCCGGGCCGCGTGCAGCACCTCGTCCGAGTAGGCGTTGCCCACCCCCGCCAGCACGCTCTGGTCCCGCAGCACGCCCTTGATCCGGCGCCGGTCGTCGCGCAGCAGGGCGGCGAGGTCCGCCAGGGTGAAGGCCGGGTCCAGCGGGTCCGGGCCGAGCCGGGCCACGCCCGGCACGTCCGCCGGGTCCCGCACCAGGTGGACCGCGAGCCCCTTCTTCGAGCCGGCCTCGGTGAGGTCGAATCCGTCCCCGGCCTCGCCCGCCAGCCGCAGCCGCAGCGCCAGCGGGTTGCGCGGGCTCGGCCGCGGCGGCTCGGCGGGCAGGCTGTCCTTCCAGCGCAGCCAGCCTGCCCGGGCCAGGTGGACCACCAGGTGCAGCCCCTCGGCCTCGATGTCCAGGAACTTGCCGCGCCTGGTCACCGGACCGACCGTCCGCCCCTCCAGTGCCGTCACCGGAGGGTCGTACGTCTTCAGCGCGCTGATCGCCACCGGCTGCACCCGGGCGATCACGCGCCCGGTCAGCCGCTCGGACAGGAAGACGCTCAGCGCCTCGACCTCGGGCAGCTCAGGCATGCGCCCAGTCTCCCCCGGCCCGCCGCCGACCGCGCGCGCTCGCCCCACCATTCCACCCTCACCCTCCGCTTTGCCCGTCCCCACCCCGAGGCGCAGTCTGGAACGGAGGGAGGTGCCGCGCACCATGAGCACCCTTGAGGAACAGATCGACATCGCCGTCCCCGTCCTCGCCGCCTGGGAGCAGCTGCACCGGGTGCACGAGTATCCGCAGTTCGTCGAGGGCGTCCGCAGCGCCCACCCGCACGGCCGGAACCTCGCGCACCTCGGGGTGGAGATCGACGGGGCCGAGCGCTCGGTCGACGCCGAGATCACCGACCGCGGCCGGGGCCGGGTGATGGCCTGGCGGACCCTGGACGTCCTCCGGCTGCACGGCGCCTTCGCGCTGATGCCGCTCGACGCCCGGCACACCCGGGTGCAGATCCGGGTGGAGTACGACCCGGAGGCGGTGCACCGGGAGTTCGGCGGGCCGCGCGGTTTCGCCCTGGCCGGGGCGATCGAGCGGGCGGTGCGCGAGGACCTGGACCACTTCCGGGAGCTGGTGGAGGCGCGGGTGAACGCCGCCGACGGCCACCCCGAGGCACCCGACGACGCCCCGCCGGCCTCCGGCGGCCGCCCGTAAGTTCCGCATAAGCCCAGCTCAGCGCGGGTGGTGAGGCTCTTCACAGCTCGCCGCCCGGCAGGCCGTCCCAGTTTCGACCTGTGGCAGACTCGGGTCCCATGGACATCGGCCCGGTCACCAGGACGCTCCGCGCGGCGGTCTTCGCCGCGCTGGTCGTCCTGCTCGCCGGGCTCGGCCAGGTGCTCGTCACCGGCCGCGCGCTGCCGGTCGGCCCGATGCTGCTGACCTCGGCCGCCGTCTTCGCGGTGGCCTTCGCGCCGGCCGGCCGCGAGCGCGGCTACCCGGCGATCGCGGCGGTGTTCCTGCCGCTGGAGCTGGGCGCCGGCGCGCTGTTCGACCTCGCACAGAGCACCTGTCCCTCGCTGCCGCCCGGCGCCGCGCACGGCCTCCGGCCGCTGCTGTGCGGCGGCGGCTCGCTCGGCGGCTTCCTGCTCGGCCACGGCGTCTCCCCGCAGACCGGCGTGCTGCTGCTCCTGCTGCTGCACACGGTGATCGCGCTGGCCGGCGCCTACTGGCTGCGCCGCGCGGACGCCGCGCTGTGCTGCCTGGCCCGGACCGTCCGGATGCTGGGCGAGTTCCTGCACCGCCACCTGCCCGCCGCCGCCCGCTGGCTGCGGCTGCTCGTCGCTCCGCTGCCGGCCCGTCCGCCGGCGCGGGTGCCGTTCCCCCGGGCCAGCCGGGCGCTGGTCCCCGCCGAGGACGTCGTCGTCCGCCCGGCCGTCCGGCGCGGGCCGCCGGTGTTCGCCCTGGCCGCCTGAGCCCGCAGGCCTCCCGCCCGCTCAGCCGGCCGTCTCTCCCCTCCCGCAGGCCCCGCCCGGCCGCGCGTCTCCCCGTACGCCCGAGAGCACAGGACGACACCCCGTGAGCAACACCCGCAAGGCCGACAAGAAGACCTCCGCCACCGAGCGCATGCGCGTCGCCCGCGCCCAGGCCGAGCGCTCCGACCGGATCCGCCGCCGGGTGGTGGTCGGCGGCGCCTCCGTCGCCGTGCTCGCCCTCGCGGCGGGCGTGGCGTTCGCCGTCGGCGGCTCCTCCGGCTCCGGTTCGAGCGCCGCGAACGGCCCGCTGGTCGTCCCGGCCAACGCGAGCGGCACCGACGGCACCGTGATCACCTACGGCAGGGCCGACGCCCCGCACACCCTGGAGGTCTACGAGGACTTCCGCTGCCCGTTCTGCGAGCAGCTGGAGACCACCACCGGCAAGGCCATCCAGCAGCTCGCCGACGACGGCACGTACAAGATCGAGTACCACCTGGCGACGTTCCTGGACAACAACCTCGGCGGCAAGGGCTCGCGCACCGCGCTGGCTGCCGCCGGCGCCGCGCTGAACGAGGGCGTGGACAAGTTCAAGGCGTTCCACGACGTGCTGTACGCCAACCAGCCGGACGAGCGCAGCGACGCCTTCGGCGACGTCAACCACATCCTGGACCTGGCCGGCCAGGTACCCGGCCTGAAGACCGACGGCTTCGTCAAGGCCGTCCAGGACGGCACCTACGCGCCGTGGGCGGCCAAGGTCAACGAGGAGTTCAACAAGAGCGACGTCACCGGCACCCCGACCGTCAAGCTGGACGGCAAGAAGCTGGACGTCCTGACCAACGGCAAGGCCGTCGCCCCCGAGCAGTTCACCGCGATGGTCAAGCAGGTGACCGGATGACGGCCGGCTCCCCCGCCGCACGGCCCACCTACGGCGCGAGCCGCCCGTTCGCCTGGCTGCTGCTGGTCGGCGGCGCGGTCGGCCTGTTCGCCTCGACGGTCCTCACCCTGGACAAGATCCGGCTGCTGCAGGACCCGTCCTACGTCCCCAACTGCAACATCAACCCGATCATCAGCTGCGGTTCGATCATGCGCAGCGAGCAGGCCGAGGCCTTCGGCTTCCCCAACTCCCTGATCGGGCTGGTCGCCTTCGGGGTCGTCGTCGCGGTCGGCGCCGGGCTGCTCTCCGGGGCTGCGTACCGGCGCTGGTTCTGGCTCGGCCTGCAGGCCGGGACGGTGTTCGGGGTCGGCTTCGTGACCTGGCTGATGTACCAGGCGCTGTACCGGATCGGCGCGCTCTGCCCGTACTGCATGGTGGTGTGGGCCGCGGTGATCCCGCTGTTCTGGTACACCACGCTGCACAACCTGCGCACGGGCGTGATCCCGGTGGGCCCCCGGCTGCGGGCGGTCGTCCGGGAGGCGGCCCGCTACCACTGGGTCGTCCCGGCCCTGTGGTACGCGGTGATCGCGCTGCTGGTCCTCAACCGCTTCTGGTACTACTGGAGCACCCTGATCTGACCCCCGTCCCGCCGCCCTCCCGTTTCGACGGGGAGGGCGGCGGGCCGCCACGGCAGGCGCGTCAGGGGCCGGTCAGAAGGTGAACTCCTCGACCTCCGCCAGGAGTTCGGCCCGCCGCCGGTCGTCGATGAACGAGGCGCGGAAGGAGTTCGCGGCCAGCCGGCGCAGGGTCTCCTGGTCGAGGGCGAGGGCCTCGCGCACGGCACGGAAGTTGTCCTCCACGTAACCGCCGAAGTAGGCCGGGTCGTCGGAGTTGACGGTGACCAGCAGGCCGGCCTCCAGCATCTCGCGCAGCGGGTGGTCGGCGAGCGTTTCGATGCAGCGCAACCGGACGTTGGAGAGCGGGCAGAGGGTCAGCGGGATCTGCTCGCGCACCAGGCGGGCGACCAGCTCGCCGTCCTCCAGGCAGCGCAGCCCGTGGTCGATCCGCTCGACGCCGAGGACGTCCAGCGCCTCGGTGATGTACGAGGCCGGGCCCTCCTCGCCCGCGTGGGCGACCCGGCGCAGCCCGGCCTCGGCGGCCCGGCGGTACACCTCGCGGAACTTCACCGGCGGGTGGCCGACCTCCGCGGAGTCCAGGCCGATGCCGGCGATCCGGTCGAAGTACGGGCGGGCGGCCTCGAAGGTCTCCAGCGCGGACTCGGCGGACTCGTCCCGCAGGAAGCACATGATCAGCTGGGTGCTGATGCCGTACCGCTCCTGGCTGCGCTCCAGCGCCCTGGTCAGCCCGTCGACCACCGCGGCCAGCGGCACTCCGCGCGCGGTGTGCGCCTGCGGGTCGAAGAAGATCTCCGCGTGCCGCACACCCTGCTCGGCGGCCCGGGCCAGGTAGGCGTCGGCGAGGTCGGCGAAGTCGTCCTCGGTGCGCAGCACGGCCATCAGCGCGTAGTAGAGGTCCAGGAAGGACTGGAGGTCGCTGAAGGAGTACGCCTCGCGCAGCGCCTCGGTGTCGGCGTACGGCAGCTCGACGCCGTTGCGGGCGGCGAGCTCGAAGGCGAGTTCGGGCTCCAGGGTGCCTTCGATGTGCAGGTGGAGTTCGGCCTTGGGAAGCGGCATGTGCGATCTGTCCAACGGTAGCGGGTGGACCCGGAGGTGACGGAATGATCCATCCTATGAGCTGCTGCCCACCGAGGGCCCGGTGGGCAGTTCCCGGAGGGTGCGCAGCGGGGAGAGCAGCGGCAGCGTTCCGGCCAGGGCGAGCAGGCCGGTCATCACCCACATGGTGGCACGCAGTCCGATCGCCGCGCCCAGCGCGCCGCCGGCCAGGGCACCGAGCGGCATGGTCGCGTAGACGGCGACCATCGAGCCGGCCGCGACCCGGGTGAGCAGCTCGGGCGGGGTGTACGACTGTCGGAAGCTGCCGAGCACCACGTTGACGAACACCACCCCGGCGATGACCGTGAACGAGCCGAGGAGGTAGAGCGCCGTCCCGGAGCCCGGCCCGGCCAGCGGCATCAGCAGCCCGAACGGCACGGCGGTGAGCAGCACGATCCGCACCGCGCGCGCCGTTCCGAGCCGGTGGCAGAGCGGGCGGGCCGCCAGCGCACCGAGCACGCCGCCGACCGCGCCGGCGGAGGCGAGCCCGCCGACCCAGCCGGGGGCGATCCCCGCTTCCCGGACCAGGAAGAGCGCCAGGATCGACTGGTAGCCCATGAGCGCGAAGTTCGCGGCCGCGCCGAAGCACAGGAAGGCCCGCAGGTACGGGTCGCGCAGCAGGAAGGACAGCCCTTCCCGGACCTGCCCGAGCAGGTCCGCCCGCTCGGGCACGGCCGGCTCCGGCCGGACGCGGATCCGCAGCAGGGTGCCGGCCGCGACCAGGAAGCTCACCGCGTCGACGAGCAACCCAGCGGCCGCACCCAGCAGTTGGACGGTCAGCCCGGCCAGTCCGCGCCCGAGGACCTCGGCGGCCGAGCCGCTGCCCTCCAGTTTGGCGTTGCCCTCGATCAGGTCCTCCGGCGCCACGAGCTCGGGCAGGTACGCCCGGTACGCGGCGCCGAAGAACACCGAGGTCACCCCGCTGAGGAAGGCCACGGCCAGCAGCTGTGCCAGGGTGAGCACCCCGAACCAGCCCGCCACCGGCACGCTCGCGAACAGCGCGGCCGAAACCAGGTTGCAGACGATCATCACGGCCCGCCGGGGCAGCCGGCCGACCCACACCCCGGCCGGCAGCCCGAGCACCAGCCAGGGCATCCAGACCGCGCCGGTCAGCAGACCGGAGGCGAGCGGCCCGGCGTCCAGCACGAGCACCGCGACCAGCGGCAGGGCGACGGAGGTGACGCTGCTGCCCAGCCGACTGGCGGTCTCCCCGGCCCACAGCAGCCGGAAGTCCCGATCGGCGAACAGGCCCCAGCGCGAACGGACTTCGGGCTCCCGGGCAACCGGAGCGGCGGCCGCGGCGGTCACGGCCGGGCCGGGACGCTGTGCGAGAAGGCGAGCACGGTCTCCCGCTCCCGCCCGTCCTGCGGCACCGGCCGGTCCGTCCACTTCTGGATCACCGCGTGCAGATCCGCGGCCAGTTCCCGGGCCTCCTCCGGGGTGAGCCGCAGCCAGGTCTGGGTGGCGATCGAGCAGCCGTCCCGCCATTCGGGGGCGTAGCCGCTGCGCCGCGCCCCCCACTCGCGGACCAGCTCGGCCTGGCGCTCCAGCAGCATCGAGCCGGCCGCGTCCGCGACGGCCTCGGTGACCGGGTCGCCGTCGAAGTCGGCCCTGGTCCAGCCGAGTTCCTTGTCGGCGAGCCGCCACCAGCGTTCGCGCCGGTCCCGGGCGAGTTCGGGCGCCTCGGCGATCAGCCCGCTCTCGGCCAGCACCTTCAGGTGGTGGCTGACGTTGCCGACCGCCTGTCCGGTGCGCTCCGCGAGCTGCCCGACCGTCGCCGGGCCGTCCACCTTGAGCAGGTCGAGCAGGCGGCGGCGCAGCGGGTGGGTGAGGGAGGCGAGCACCCGGGAGTCGGAGATCGCCCGGAAGCCGCGCGGTTCGTCCGTCGTCTCGGCCGTGTTCTCGGTCGTGTTCTCGGTCATGCCGGGAGAATATCCACAAGAGCTCTTGTACGACCATCCTTTTACAACTTCTCTTGTGAATTCACCGTGCGAGCGAACGGGTGCACCGGCGGCGGCCGACGGGCACCCTGTAGGAGGGGACTTCCGCCGAGGAGGCACCGAGATGCGGCACGCCGACGACCCGCACATCCGGCCCGCGGGCATCTCCCCGCACGCCCTGGGCAACGACACGCTCCTGCACGAGCTGGAGCAGCTGCACCGCACGCGCCACGAGACCTTCCTCTACGGCTCGGAGGACGCGCTGAAGCGGCACACGCTGCGCACCGGGGAGCTGGAGGCCGAGTACCTGCACCGCTTCCCCAACCGGCAGGTCACCGCCGCACGGACCAGGGCCGGGGCCCGGGCCCGGGAGGCGGCGGCCCGGGTGGAGTCGCTGCCGGAGTGACCGGAGCCGACCGCGCGCCCGCCGGGACACGCCGGGCGCGCGGTGACGTGCCCGGAGCCGGGTGGTCGGGGAGGGTGTGAGGGTAGACGCACCGGACCCTGACCCCACCTGGGAGCGCCCATGCCCATCGCCAGCGTCAACCCCGCGACCGGCGAGACCGTCAAGACCTTCGAACCGCTCGACGCGACCGGTATCGAGCGGCGGCTGGCCCGCGCCGAGGCCGCCTTCCACAGCTACCGCGACACCTCCTTCGCCGCCCGCGCCGAACTGATGCACCGCGCCGCCGACCTGCTGGACCAGGACCAGGAGGCGGTCGCCCGCACCATGACCGAGGAGATGGGCAAGCCGCTCGCCGCCGCCCGCGCCGAGGCCGCCAAGTGCGCGAAGGCGATGCGCTGGTACGCGGACAACGCCGAGGCGCTGCTCGCCGACGAGCACCCGGCCCCGGCCGACGTCACCGACTCCGGCGCCACCGGCGCCTACGTCCGGTACCGCCCGCTCGGCCCGGTGCTGGCCGTGATGCCGTGGAACTTCCCGTTCTGGCAGGTCATCCGGTTCGCCGCGCCTGCCCTGATGGCGGGCAACGTCGGCCTGCTCAAGCACGCGTCCAACGTGCCGCGCACCGCGCTGGCGATCGAGGAGCTGTTCCGGCGGGCCGGTTTCCCGGAGGGCTGTTTCCAGACCCTGCTGATCGGCTCGGGCGCGGTCGAGGGCGTGATCCGGGACCGCCGGGTCGCCGCCGTCACCCTCACCGGCAGCGAGCCGGCCGGTCGGGCGGTCGCGGCCACCGCGGCGGACGAGGTGAAGAAGGCCGTCCTGGAGCTGGGCGGCAGCGACCCGTTCGTCGTGCTGCCGAGCGCCGACCTGGACGCCGCGGTGCGCACCGCCGTCCGGGCCCGGGTGCAGAACAACGGCCAGTCCTGCATCGCCGCCAAGCGCTTCATCGTGCACGCCGACGTGTACGACCGCTTCACCGCGGCGTTCGCCGACGCGATGCGCGCGCTGAAGGTCGGCGACCCGATGGACGAGGGCACCGACGTCGGCCCGCTGGCCAGCCGGCAGGGCCGGGACGACCTGGAGGAACTGGTCGAGGACGCCCGCACCCGCGGTGCCCGGGTGGAGTGCGGCGGCGGGCGCCCGACCGGCTGGGACACCGGCTGGTTCTTCGAGCCGACGGTGCTGACCGGCATCACCCCGGCGATGCGGATCCACCAGGAGGAGACCTTCGGCCCGGTCGCCACCGTCTACCGGGTGGCCGACCTGGACGAGGCGGTGGCGGTCGCCAACGACACCCCGTTCGGGCTCAGCGCCAACGTCTGGACCACCGACGAGGCGGAGCGGGAGCGCTTCGTCCGGGACATCCAGGCCGGTGGGGTGTTCTTCAACGGGATGACGGCCTCCCACCCGGCGCTGCCGTTCGGCGGCGTCAAGCGCTCCGGGTTCGGGCGGGAGCTGTCCGGGCACGGGATCCGGGAGTTCTGCAACGTCACCACGGTGTGGATCGGCTGAGCCCTCCCGGACCCCGACTCATCCCGGCCGGGTCAGGACGCCATCCGGTGCCGGCCCGGCCCCGGCGTCATCCAGCGGGCGATCACGCCGAACATTGCGATGACCGTCAGGCCCCAGAAGATCGCCATCGGCACCAGCACCGGCAGCAGGCTCACCTGGGTGGCGACCATGCCGAGGCCGACCGAGAGCGCAATCATGAACGTCACCACGGTGGGGCTGAGGCTGAGCAGCCAGTGCCAGGCGCGGTGCCCGAAGCCCCGGTTCTGCTGGGCTTCGGGTTCGGCCTCGGTTCGGGCGTCGACTTCCTTGTAGGTCAGCAGGTCCATCGGGATCGCCTCCAATGCCGGACGGCTGGACGGGAGGAAGACCTGACCCAGGGGGTCAGGAGGCCTTGCGGGGAGCCGAGGACTTCCGGGTGGCGCTCCGATTCGCCGTCGGACTCTTCGCGGAGCCCTGCCCGGAGGTCTTCCCGGAGGTCTTCGAGCCTGCCTTCGCGGCGGTCCTCCCGGCCGCCGGGGCGCTCTTCTTCGCCGGGGCACGCTTGCGCGGTGCGGGCTCCTCCTGTGCGCCGGCCTCCCCGGCCCCGGCGTCCCGCCCGCCCTTGGCCTGCTTGAGGCTGCTGCGCAGCGCCTCCATCAGGTCGATCACGTTGTCCGGGGCCTCGCCCGGCTCCTCCTCGTGCGGGACCTCGACGCCCTCCAGCCGCGCGGTGATCACCTGCTGCAACGCCTGCTGGTAGTCGTCGTGCAGCTGGGCCAGGTCGAAGTCCTCGGAGAGGGTGTCCATCAGGGAGCGCGCCATCTTGAGCTCCTGCGGCCGGACGGTGACGTCCCCCTCGGGCGCGATGCCGGCCGCCGGGCGGACCTCGTCGGGCCAGATGCAGGTCTGGAGCACCAGGGTGTTGTCGTGCACCCGCAGCACCGCGGGCGACTCCCGGGTGCGCAGCGCGATCTTGGTGACGGCGATCTGCCCGGACTCGGTGAGCGCGTCGCGCAGCAGCGCGTACGGCTTGGCGGCGCCCTTGTCGGCGACGCCCACGTAGTAGGCCTTGGAGAACATCAGCGGGTCGATCGCGCCCTCGTCCACGAAGGCCAGCACGTCGATGATCTTCCTGCTGGGAAGCGGCAGGTCGGCGAGGTCCTCGTCGGAGAGCGTGACGGTCCGCCCGTCGGGGGACTCGTACCCCTTGGCGATCTCCGCGTACGGGACCTCCTTCTCCTCCCGCTCGCAGTACCGCTTCATCCGCACCCGCCCGCCGTCCTTCGCGTGCACCTGGTGCAGCGGGACGTCGTGCTCCTGGGTCGCGGAGTACAGGTGGACGGGGATGCTGACCAGCCCGAAGCTGATCGTCCCCTTCCAGGTGGTCTGCATGGGGTCGCTCCTGACCGGCGCCGGGAACCGGCCGGCACCGAGAACGCTCGGGATGCTCCTGCGGCATGCCCCGAGAGTCCCACTGTGCCTGGATTTGCGAGGATCGGCCACACCGCGCCGACAATGGGGCCGAGGAGGTCGATGCGCATGACCGCCCGGAGCCGGCAGGACCGGGGCCAGGCACCGCCGCCGGAGCGGTACGGCTACCTGGTGACGTACGCGGTACGGGGCGAGCCGGGCGTACGGCGCGCGGAAGTGGCCGTGCTGCCCGGATACTCGCAGGAGGAGGACATCCCCCGGATCCTCTCCGCCCGACTGACCGGGCGACCGGCGGACGAGGCGTCGATCACCATCCTCGACATCCGGCCGATCTGACCGCCACCGGCGGCCGATCCGAGGCCCAGCAGAGCTTGGCAACCTCCCAGAATTCTGATGACGCATCAGATTTGAGGTTTCCATGCCACCTTTCCACCCACCCTGACCAGGCTTTTTGCGTCCGTTGAGCGAACAGTTACCAAAGCATTGTTCCGATACTCGGGCGTAGAAGTTAGGTTGCAACGCAATGCGCGGGTACGTCCCCCACCCTCCGGCGCTACGAGCCGAGGGTCACACCGCGCTGGAAAGGCACAGGGCACCCTTGATGAGTGCGGACACCACCAAGCCCACCGCGGCCCCCACCAACCTCCCCCACCAACCGGGGCCGATCGGACACGGCGGCGACGGCCACCTGAAGGCCGGGCTCAAGAACCGCCACCTGTCGATGATCGCCATCGGCGGCGTGATCGGCGCCGGCCTCTTCGTCGGCTCCGGCGCGGGCATCGCGACCACCGGCCCCGGCATCCTGCTCTCCTACGCCCTGGCCGGCACGCTGGTCGTCCTGGTGATGCGGATGCTCGGCGAGATGGCCGCGGCCGACCCGCAGAGCGGCTCGTTCTCGGCGTACGCGGACCGGGCGCTCGGCCGCTGGGCCGGCTTCACCATCGGCTGGCTCTACTGGTTCTTCTGGGTCGTGGTGCTGGCCGTCGAGGCGACGGCCGGCGCGAAGATCCTGAACAACTGGGTGCCCGGCGTGCCCCAGTGGGGCTGGGCGCTGATAGTCATGGCGGTGCTGACCTCCACCAACCTCTTCTCGGTGGCCTCCTACGGCGAGTTCGAGTTCTGGTTCGCCGGGATCAAGGTGGTCGCGATCGCCGCGTTCCTGGTGATCGGCACCCTCGCCGCCTTCGGCCTGCTGCCGGGCACCCACGCGGTCGGCGCCAGCAACCTCACCGGCCACGGCGGCTTCCTGCCGCACGGGGTGGGCGCGGTGTTCACCGGCATGCTCACCGTGGTCTTCGCCTTCATGGGCAGCGAGATCGTCACCCTGGCCGCGGGCGAGTCGGAGGACCCGGAGAAGGCGGTCAGCAAGGCGACCAACAGCGTCATCTGGCGGATCGGGATCTTCTACCTGGGCTCGATCCTGCTGGTGGTCACCCTGCTGCCGTGGGACTCCGCCGACGTCAAGGCGAGCCCGTACGTGGCCGTACTGGACCACATCGGCATCAGCGGCGCCGGCCAGGTGATGGACGTGATCGTGCTGACGGCGGTGCTGTCCTGCCTCAACTCCGGGATGTACACGGCTTCCCGGATGGCCTTCTCGCTCGGTCAGCGCGGGGACGCGCCCAAGGCCTTCGCCACGGTGACCTCGCGCGGCGTGCCGCGGGTCGCGATCCTCTCCTCGGTGGTCTTCGGCTTCGTCGCGGTCTTCTTCAACTACACCTCGCCGGACACCGTGTTCGCCTTCCTGCTCAACTCCTCCGGCGCCGTCGCGCTCTTCGTCTGGCTGGTCATCTGCGCCACCCAGCTGCGGATGCGCAAGATCATCGAGCGTGAGATGCCCGAGCGGCACACCGTCCGGATGTGGCTGTACCCGTACCTGACCTGGACGGCCATGGGCATGATCGGGTTCGTCATGGCGTACATGTTCACCGACGCCGACGGGCGCAAGCAGATGTACCTGTCGCTGGTCGCCGCAGCCATCGTGCTGGCGGCCTCGGCCGTGGTGGGCCGACGGCGGCGGGCCGCGGTGGCGGCGGGATCCTGACCCGTCCGCCCCGCGCGGGAACGCCGGGCCCGGGAGCCGTTTCGCAGGCTCCCGGGCCCGGCGCCGTTCCCGGCCCGCTACCCGTCCCTCCGTTCCCGGCCCACCGGCCCTCCAGTTTGACCAAGGCACGTCAACGGGGATACCAGGGCATGACGCTCCCCCACGAGCACTCCCCCGCCCCCTCCGGGAGACCCCGTGCCGCCCTTGCCCACCCCCGCACCGCCCCCGCCGCCCCCACCCCGTACGGAACCCGGGTCCGCACGCCTGCGCTTCGGCCGCCGACTGCGCCACTGGCGCGAGGCCCGCGGCCTCAGCCAGGCCGAGTTCGGCCGGCTGCTCGGCTACCACGACTCGCTGATCAGCCGGGTGGAGAACGCCCGCCGCTGGCCGCCGCCGGGGATGCCCGCCCGGGCCGACGAGCTCCTGCTCGCCGACGGCGAACTGGCCGGGCTCTGGCAGACCGTCCGGCAGGAGCGCGAACACCTCGGCGAACGCGCCGCCGCCCGGACACCGCTCGCCGTCCGCACCGCCCCACCGGACGCCGCCACCGTCGAGGTGCTCGCCCACCTGCTCGCCGTCTACCGCGCCGCCGCGGGCCGGATCGGCGGCGAGGAGCTGGCCGCCGTCCTGGAGCACCACGCCCACACCCTGCTCGGCGGGCGGCACCCCGGCCCCCGCGAGGACCTCGCCGCCGACCGTTCGCTCGCCGCCCAGTACGCCGAACTCGCCGGCTGGGCCCACTTCGAGGGCGACCGCCCCGCCCGCGCGCTCAGCTGGTACGCCACCGGGCTGGAGTGGGCGCGCGCGACCGGCGACCGGGCCACCACGGCCGCGCTGCTGGTCCGGCAGAGCGCCCTCTACTGGTGGCTCGGCGACCAAGCCACCGCGCTCACCCTGGCCGAGGCCGCCCGGACCACCGCCCCTCCCCTGCCGGGGCTGCGGGCCTGGGCCGCCGTCGTCCAGGCCCACGCCCACGCGCTGGCCGGCCAGGCACCGCAGGTCCACCGGACCTTGGCGGACGCCCGGCGGCTGACCGACGCCGCCCTGCCCTCCGGGGCGCCGACGCCCTGGACGGTGCGCGCCGAGCTGGTCCTGGCGGTCGCCCACGGCACCTGCCACCGGGACCTCGCCCTCCACACCGGCCGCACCGCCCACGCCCGCACCGCGGCGGCCCGGCTGGAGGCGGCCCTGCGGCTCCTCGACCGGGCCGCCCACCCGCGCGACCACGCCCTGGTCTCCGCCCGCCTCGCCGGCGCCCATGCCCTCGCCGGTCACGCCGATGCCGCCGTCACTCTGCTCGCCCGTCTGCCTCCGGACACCACCGGCCGCATCGCCCGCGAGCAGCGGCAGGCCGGGGAGTGGCTGCACCGGTGAACGCCCGGGCTCCGCAACCCCTGCCGGGCACGGCGACGGCCGGCCCGCCGCGAAAGCAGCGGGGCCGGCCACCACCTGCGGGAGTGGTGGCCGGCCCCGCCGGACCGGTTCGGCCGGCCCTTCGGCCCCTGCGGGTCGGCTCAGAGGCCGGCCGCCGCCGAGGCGATGGCCGCCGCATACGTGCTCACCTGGGTGTAGACGCCCGGGTAGCCCGCGCGGGCGCAGCCGTTGCCCCAGCTGACGATGCCGACCTGGATCCAGCGGCCCGCCGCGTCCCGGCGGATCATCGGGCCGCCCGAGTCGCCCTGGCAGGTGTCGACGCCGCCCTGGGCGACGTAGCCCGCGCAGAGCGAGCCGGCGCTGTTCAGGCCCGGGTAGGCACCGGCGCAGGTGGCGTCGTCGACGAACGGCACGGTGGCCTTGAGCAGGTACCGCTGCTGCGCGCCGCCCTCGCTCGCGGCGCCCCAGCCCATGATGGTGAAGGTGCCGTTGTCGTAGGCGGTGGAGGTGGCGATCGGCAGGGTGCTGACCAGGCTGCTGTTCACCGGCGAGGCCAGCTTGATCAGCGCCCAGTCGTCGCCGTTCTCGGCGCCGGTGAAGGCCGGCGACTGGTAGACGTACGAGGAGCGGACCTTGATCGCGGCGCCGCTGCGCAGGTCGACCGCCCCGAAGGTGGCGGTGATGCTGCTGTCGGGGCCGGTGCCGTCGACGCAGTGGGCGGCGGTGAGCACGATCTGCGAGGTGTAGAGCGCGCCGCCGCAGCCCATCGAGAGCCGCGCCATGAACGGGAACTCGCCCTGCGCCGCCCGCGCGCCGCCGACCACACCGGGGGACGGTGCGGGCGATGCGGCGGCGGGCAGTACGAGCAGGCCGGCGCCGAGCACCAGGCCGGCCAACAGGCTCATCAGCCTGCCGAGTTGACGCTTCATCGGACTCCTCCTTGACAGGTGGGGACCACCGAGAGTGGCCCGGCGGGCGCCGCGACAGGAAGGACCGGGCCTTGCCGGTCGAAACTGGCAGGAACACGGCAATGCGAGGTTCCGGGCACGGAGGCCCTAGGGTGATCGCCCATGCGAGATCTTGTGGCGGGGACGAAGTACCTGATCGAGGGCCAGAAATGGGTGGGCCGGCACGGCCGCTGGTGGGGCTTCGGGATGCTGCCGGCCCTGCTCGCCCTGGTCGGCTACGTCGTCGCGCTCGCCTTCCTCGGCGCCTGGTCCCTGGATCTCGCGGACTGGGCCACCCCGTTCGCCGACCACTGGTCCTCCCCCTGGCGGGGCCTGCTGCGCGACACCCTCGCGGCGCTGTTCTTCGGCGGCGGCCTGCTGTTCTCCCTGCTCACCTTCACCGCCGTCACCCTGCTGGTCGGACAGCCCTTCTACGAGGCGCTCTGCGCCAAGGTCGACGAGACCGAGGGCGGCGCGCCCACCCCGCCGGACACCCCGCTCTGGCGGGAGCTGCTGATCGCGGTGCGCGACAGCGTGTACGTGCTGGTGCGGGTGGCCGCGTTCGGCGTGGCGCTGTTCGCCTGCGGATTCATCCCGGTGGTCGGGCAGACGGTGGTCCCGGTGCTCGGCTTCCTGGTGTCCGGCTTCTTCCTGACCGTCGAGCTGACGGCCGTCGCCCTGCAGCGGCGCCGGGTGCCGCAGCCGGAGCGGATCCGGCTGCTGCGCGCCCGGCTCGGGCTGGCGCTGGGCTTCGGCACGCCGCTGGTGCTGGCCTTCCTGGTGCCGCTGGTCACGGTGCTCGCCATGCCGGGGGCCGTCGCCGGCGCCACCCTGCTGGCCCGCGACCTCGTCCCGACCGCACCGGAGGAGGAGAAGGAGGAGGAGCAGGGCCCGGCCTCCGACTTCTCCGCCACCCCCGCGCGGCCCGTCCCGGGCAACCCGTACGCGACCCCCTGAGGCCGTCACCGTCCGGTCACGCTGCGCCGACCTCGCCCCCGCACGCGTGTGAGCCCGCCCACAGGGGGATCGCCATCCACGATCCCCGATAGTGGACGGGCACCCCCGAGCCCCCGCCCCGGCGCCGCCGAGGCACCCCGGCCGGACCCCCCGCGGCCTCGCCCCGCCTGAAGAACACAGGCCACCACGGTTGCCGCCCCTGCGATCCGTCGTAGCCGCCCCGACTTCGACCCTCGGCGCACAATTCGGACAAATACCACCAAACCGACCATCGAAGCCCGCCACGGACGCCCCGCAACCACGATCCCGCGTAGTAGTGGACGCCTTTGCCACCCGTCCCCGGCCCTGCAAAGAATGGCCCGTCGCCAGGCAGCGCGGCCGGCCACCTCCGTCGCGCAGCCCGTCCGCCCCGCCGCTTCCGCCGGGGCGCCACGGTCGCCCAGGGCGGCCGCACGGGCCCCGTTCCCCCGGAGCCCCACGATGCCCCGCCCCGGTGCCACCGGCCCGGCCCCCGACGGAGAAGGATCGTCCGCTTCATGCAGCTCAGCCATGCCCGCCGCAACTCCCTGATCACCGGCGTCACCACCCTCGTGGTCGCGAGCGCCGCCACCGCCGCCCTCGCGATCCCGCAGGCGGGGAACACCACCGACGCCGCCCCCGTGGCCGCCGTGTCGGTGGACGGCAAGCCGGTCGCCGGCCAGGGCCAGGCCGACACCGCTGCTGCTGCCGCTGCCGCCGAGCAGGCCGCCCAGGAGGCCCAGGCCAAGGCCGAGGCGGACGCCGCCGCCCAGGCTCAGGCCCAGGCGGACGCCAAGGCCAAGGCCGACGCCGAGGCCGCCGCCTCCCGCTCCCAGGAGCGCCAGAACCTCACCGTCGCGCCGGCCGGCTACTCCGGCACCCCGCAGCAGATCGCCGCGCAGATCGTGCCGGCCGGCCAGCTCCAGTGCTTCAGCAACATCGTGTTCCGCGAGAGCAGCTGGAACCCGCTCGCGGTCAACGCCTCCTCCGGCGCCTACGGCCTGGTCCAGGCCCTGCCCGGCTCCAAGATGGCCTCCGCGGGCGCCGACTGGCGCACCAACCCGGCCACCCAGATCAAGTGGGGCCTGAACTACATGAACACCCGCTATGGCAGCCCCTGCGCCGCCTGGTCGTTCTGGCAGGCCCACCACTGGTACTGAGCCGAACCCGTTCGGCCCCCGGGCCCGCGACGCACCCCGCGTCGCGGGCCCGGCGCGCATCACCCCAGGTCGGGGGCGTGGACACGTCCGGAAGGCGGCGTGAAGATATGGCGCACGCTCGTACGATTTGCCACTGATTGCTCGGAATGACGGGCCGTCACGGCTTTGCCACGGTTCGCAGGCCCTCTTACGCTCCGGCGTCATGCCCTCACCCCTGATCAGCGTCGTGCTCACCGCCTACGACCAGCACACCCAGCTCGCCGCCTGCCTGGACTCGCTGCTCGCGCAGTCCCTGGCCGACATCGAGGTGATCGTGGTCGCCGACCGTTCCCCGGAGACCGCGGGTGGGCTCGCCGACGCGTACGCGGCCCGGCACCCGCGGGTGTCCGTGCTGCACCTGAACGCGGCGGTCGGGGTCGGGGCTTGCCGGAACGCGGGGGCGGCGCGGGCGACCGGCGAGTACCTGCTGTTCCTGGACGCCGACCACCTGCTGCCCCGGGACGCGCTCCAGACGCTCGCCGACCGGCTCAGGCAGACCGGCCCGGTGGACGTGCTGCTGTTCGGCCACTCCCGCCGGCACCAGGACCGGGACTGGCCGGGCGGGGCCGAGGCGCTGCTCGCCGAGGCCGGCCCCGAACCGTTCGCGCCCTTCGACCGGCCCGCACTGTTCGGCGCACCGCCGCTGATCTGGGACCGGCTGGTCCGCCGCGGCCACTGGACCGAACTGGGCCTGACCTTCCCGCCCGGCCGCTACGAGGAGGTCCCGGTCGCGCACGCCGCGCTGCTCGGCGCCCGGAAGGCCGCCGTGCTGGCGCGCGAGTGCGTCCAGCTGCACCGCCGGGAGACCGTCCACCCGGCGAGCGGCCCGGGCAGCAGCGTCTTCGACCTGTTCGAGCAGTACGAGCGCAGCTTCGCCCTGCTGGAGGACCAGCCGCACCTGTACGCGGTGCGCGACGCGCTGTTCGTCCGGATGATCCGGCACTACCTGTTCGTCTTCGACCTGGCGGGCTGCGTCACCCGCGCCGAGCGGCCGCAGTTCTTCCACCGCGCCGCCGAGCACCACCGCCGTTTCCAGCCGCCCGGCCACCGCCGGCCGGGCGGCCGCGAGGGGGTCAAGTTCTCGCTGCTGGCGGGCGGCGCCTACCCGGCCTTCGAGGTGGCCAAGCTCTCCCACATCGCGCGAAGCACGCTCACCGGGCGGAAGTAGCGCAATCCGCCCGTCTCAGGCGGGCGAGGAAGGCGTCGGGGCCGGCCGGGTCCGCGGCCGCGGGTTCGCCGATCACGGCCGTTGAGGGTGTCACACGACACCGCCGGGCCGCGAGCCTGCGATCATCGGCGGAGCCGTCGCCGCACCGCCCGGGAGGTCCCTGGTGAGCCGTCCGTCCGCCGTCCCCGGAGCCGAGTTGGCCCGAGAGCTGGCCGCCGTGCTGCGCGGCGAGGTCCGCTTCGGCGCCGCCGAGCGCACCGTCTACAGCCAGGACGCCTCGAACTACCGGCAGTTGCCGCTCGGTGTGGTCAAGCCCGCCGACCTCGACGACGTGCGCACCGCGCTGGCGCTCTGCCGCGCCCACCGGGTGCCGGTGGTGGCGCGCGGGGCCGGAACCAGCATCGGCGGGCAGGCGATCGGCCCGGGCGCGGTGGTGCTGGACTTCCGCCGCCACCTGGGCGCGGTGCTGGAACTCGACCCGGAGGCCCGCACCGCGCGCGTCGAGCCCGGCACCGTGCTGGACGACCTCCAGCGCGCTGCCAAACCGTACGGGCTGCGCTTCGGCCCCGACCCGTCCACGCACAGCCGCTGCACCCTCGGCGGCATGATCGGCAACGACTCCTGCGGCTCGCACTCGCTCGCCTGGGGGCGCACCGCCGACAACGTCGAGCGGCTGGAGCTGCTGCTCGCGGACGGCACCGAGCTGACCGTCGGCGGGCGGCTCACCTCCCGGGAGCGCACCGCGCTCGCCGCACGGCCCGGGCGGGTCGGTCAACTCCACACCGAGCTCCAGGAGTTCACCGACCACAATCTCGCCGTCATCCGGCAGGGCATGCCGCAGCTGCCCCGCCGCACCTCCGGCTACCCGCTGGACGCGCTGCTGCCCGAGCACGGCCACGACCTGGCCCGGGCGCTCACCGGCACCGAGGGCACCTGCGCGCTGCTGCTCGGCGCCACCGTGCGCCTGGTCGAGGACCCGCCCGCCCGGGCCCTGGTGGTGGCCGGCTACCCCGACGAGGGCGCCGCCGCCGACGCCGTCCCGGCGCTGCTGCCGTACGGCCCGCTGACCGCCGAGGGCATGGCGGCCGACCTGATCGCCGCGCTGCTCGCCGCCGGGCCCCGCCCGCCGGCGCTGGACCGGCTGCCCGACGGCGAGTGCTGGCTGTTCCTGGAGACCGGCGGCGACACCCCGTTGGCCGCCTACCAGGCCGCCCGCCGGCTCGCCGACGCGGTGCGCCGCGAGCGCTCGGCCACCGTCGCGCTGGTCACCGACCCGGTCGAGCAGCGCCAGCTGTGGGCCGTCCGGGAGTCGGGCGCGGGGATCGTCACCCGGCTGCCCGGGGGCGGCCAGGCCTGGCCCGGCTGGGAGGACTCCGCCGTCCCGCCCGAGCGGCTCGGCGACTACCTGCGGGACCTGCGCGCCCTGCTGCGCCGGCACAGCCTGCACGGCGTCCCGTACGGGCACTTCGGCGACGGCTGCGTGCACCTGCGGATCGACTTCCCGCTGGACGAGCCCCAAGGGGTGCTGGTCTTCCGGGAGTTCCTGGAGCAGGCGGCCGATCTGGCGGTCTCGTACGGCGGTTCGCTCTCCGGCGAGCACGGCGACGGACAGGCCCGGGCCGAGCTGCTGCCGCGCATGTACCCGCCCGAAGTCATCGACCTCTTCGGCCGGTTCAAGCGGATCTGGGACCCGGAGAACCTGCTCAACCCGGGCGCCCTGGTCGATCCCCGCCCGCTCGACGCCGACCTGCGCTTCGTCACCGCCCCGCGCGGCACGCTGCCGCTGGCGCTCCCGTACGAGCGGGACGGCGGCAGCCTGGTCGAGGCGGTGCACCGCTGCGTGGGCGTCGCCAAGTGCGTCGCCCCGGGCAGCGGGGTGATGTGCCCGAGCTACCTGGCCACCGGCGAGGAGCGGCACTCCACCCGGGGGCGGGCCCGGCTGCTCGCCGAGATGCTGCGGGGGATGGGGACACCTGCCGGCCGCCGGGCCGGCGGCGCGATCCCGGACGGCTGGCGCTCGGAGGAGGTCCGGGAGGCGCTGGACCTCTGCCTGAGCTGCAAGGGCTGCGCGAGCGACTGCCCGGTCCACGTCGACATGGCGACCTACAAGTCCGAGTTCCTGTACCAGCACTACCGGCACCGGCCGCGCCCGCTCGCGCACTACTCGATGGGCTGGCTGCCGCTCTGGCTGCGTGCCGTCGCGCTCGCGCCCGGGGCCGCCAACACGCTCGCCCACTCCCGGGCCGGCGGGCTGCTCAAACGGCTCGGCGGGATCGACCGGCGCCGGGTGCTGCCGGTCTTCCCGCCGGAGACCTTCACCGCCTGGTACCGGCGGCACCGCGCCGCGCACCCTGCCCCGGCGGGCGCCCGGCCGGTGCTGCTGTGGCCGGACACCTTCTCCGACCGCCTCCAGCCGAACGTGCTGCGTTCGGCCGTCGAGGTGCTGGAGCACCTGGGCTTCGACGTCCGGCTGCCCTCGGGCCCGGTGTGCTGCGGCCTCACCTGGTACTCGACCGGCCAACTCGGCACCGCCCGAAGGGTGTTGCGGCGCAGCCTGCGGGTGCTCGGCGCGGACGGGCGGGCGGCCGACGGGCCGACGGCCGACACCCCCGTGGTCGGCCTGGACCCGAGCTGCACCGCGACCCTGCGCGAGGACCTGCCCCGGCTGCTCGGCGCCGAGGGCCGCCCGCTCGCCGACCGCATCCGCACCTTCGCCGAGTTCCTCGACGAGTACGCCCCGGACGCCCCGCTCCCCCGGATCCGGCTGGACGCCGTCACCCAGACCCACTGCCACCAGCACGCGGTGCTCGGCAGCGCCGCCGACCGCCGGGTGGAGGCGCGGCTCGGCCTGAACAGCCGGGTGCTGGACTCCGGCTGCTGCGGCCTGGCGGGCGACTTCGGCTTCGAGCGGGGACACTTCGAGGTGTCCGAGGCCATCGCGGAGCGGGTGCTGCTTCCCGCGGTCCGGGCCGCCGGGCCAAAGACGGTGGTTCTGGCGGACGGCTTCAGCTGCCGCACCCAGATCGCCCAACTCGCCGACGGGCGGCAGGCCCTGCACCTGGCGGAGCTGATCGCCCGGGAGCTGCGGGGCCGGCCCTAGCCGTGTGCGGCGAGGAAGGCCCCGGCGTGCGCCGCGGCCTCCTCGCGGGTCCGGTGGCCGGTGGCCGCCTCGCCGCGTTCCCCGTCCGCGCCGGTGGCCGTCCAGCGCCAGCCGCCGGAGGCCTCGTTCTCGGCCAACTCGGCGGTGCCGCCGAACAGTTCGAGCGATCCGGGCCGCGCCGTCGGGCGACTGACGGCCTCCGGCCACTTCTTCCGGGCACCCTGCCGGGTGATGCCCCAGGCGGCGCCGAGCTGCTCGTAGCTGGCGCCGTAGGAGCCCGCGGTGGCGGCCGCGACCGCGGCGAGCCGCTTGACCTCGGCGTCGACCAGCTTCCAGGTGGACAGTACGGAGAGGGCGACCTCGACCGGCTCGGCGTTCCACATCCGTTCCGCGGGCAGGCCGGTCGCGCGGGCGCGTACGGCGGCGGCGAGGGGGTCGAGCGCGTCGAGGAGGGCCTTGGCCAGCTCGGCCTGCTCCTCGTGGGGGATCTCCATGGTCGTCATGTCGACAACCATAGTTGCTGAACTCATTCTCGACAACCAAAGTTACCGCCGGAACCGGTCCAAGGGGTTCGAATCCCGCCGCTCCGGCGCGAACGGAGTCCCCGAGGAGACCGCCCGGAGGCCCACCACCAGCGCCTCCCCCAGGAAGCCCACGCCGATCGACAGCTGGACCGGCCGGGCGTCCGGGGCCAGGCCGAAGTGGGCGGCGAGCATGGCGAAGCCGGCCATCACGCCCAGCGACAGCGCCGCGACCAGGAAGGTCCGCCCCGTGTAGCGCTGCCACAGCACGCCCTCCCGCTCGTAGACCCGGATGGTGGCGCCGCGCACCGCCCCCAGCGCGACGCCGAGCGCGGCGCCCGCCGCGATCCAGCCGTAGTCGGCCGCGCCGAGGCCGTGCCGCTGCGCGAGCGCCCACACGCCGAGGCCGGTGAGCACCACCGGAGGCGCGAAGAGGTCCCGGGCGTTGAGCGGTTCGCCACGCAGCCGCCGGATCACCACCACCACGACCACGACGGCGATCAGTCCCACGTGCACCCAGCCGTTCACGTCCACTCCCCCAATTTTCGTAGCTCGACCGTGCTAAATCAGCAATTTAGCTCGTCCGTGCTATAACGGCAACATGCCGAAGATCGTCGACCCCGCCGAACGCCGCCAGGCCGTCGCCGACGCCGTCCTGCGCGTCGCGGCCCGGGAAGGGCTGGAGCACGCCTCACTGCGCAACGTCGCCGAGGAGGCCGGGCTGGCCATCGGCTCGGTGCGGCACTACTTCGCCGGCAGCTCGGAGCTGATGATCTTCGCGATGCGTGAGCTGGCCCACCGGATCGAGGCCCGCGTCCGCGTCCACGCCGCCGCCCTGCTCGACCCGGCCGCCGCCGGCACCGACCGCCGCGAGCGGACCGTCCGGCTGCTCGCCGAGACCCTCCCGCTGGACGCCGGGCGGCGGGAGGAGTCCGCGCTCTGGCTCTCCTTCGTCACCGCCGCCCGGACCCGGCCCGACCTGCGGCCCCGCGCCGCCGAGATGCAGGCCGGACTGGACGACCTGGTCCGACGCGTCCTCGCCGAGGCCGAACGCTCCGGCGCTCTGGCCCCCGGCCTCGACCTCGACGTCGAGACCCGCAGGCTCTCCGCCCTGCTGGACGGCCTCACCCTCCAGGCCGTCCAGCACCCCGACCTGGTCGGCCCGGACGAGCTGCGCGCGGTACTGCGCCGCCACCTCGACACCTTGGCCGCGCCGACCTCCTGACACCGCGTCGGCCCTCCGGCACAATGGCGCGGTGACCCTCACCACCACCGAGGCGGACAAGCTCCTGACCGACCACTTCGCCCCCTGGGTACAGGCCCTGGGCCTGTCGACCGCCGAGACCGGCGAGCGCCACGCCGTCCTGCGCCTGCCCTGGTCCGACCGGCTCGCCCGCGGGGGCGGCGGGCTGTCCGGCCAGGCGCTGATGGCCGCCGCCGACACGGCCTGCGTGATCGCCGTCGCGTCGGCCCGCGGCGGCTTCGGCCCGATGACCACCGTCCAGCAGTCCACCACCTTCCAGCGCGCGGTCCTCGCCCAGGACGTGCTGGTGCACGCCCGGATCACCAAACTCGGCCGCCGGATCGCCTTCCTCGACATCGCCCTCACCCCCGAGGGCGCCGAGGATCCCGCCGCCCACGCCACCGCCGTCTACGCCCTGGGGTGACCTGACCGCCCGCCCCCGGATTCCGCACCCGGGTGTCACACCAGCGCGCCCGCCGGTGTCTTGATGCCAGTACCAAGTCATCGGACACAGTGGAGCGGAAAACATGAGCAAGGTCTGGTTCGTCACCGGCTCGTCCCGCGGCCTCGGCCGCGCCTTCGTCGAGGCGGCACTGTCCCGTGGCGACCGGGTGGCCGCGACCGCCCGGAACGCCGAGAACCTCGCCGCCCTGGTCGCCGCCCACGGGGACGCGGTGCTCCCGCTCCCGCTGGACGTGACCGACCGGGCCGCCGTCGACCGCGGTGTGCGGCAGGCACACGCGCACTTCGGCCGGCTCGACGTGATCGTGAACAACGCCGGCTACGGCCTGTCCGGCGCCGTCGAGGAGCTCTCCGAGGAGCTGCTGCGCGACCAGCTGGACACCAACCTGTTCGGCCCGCTGCGGGTCGTCCAGGCCGCGCTGCCCCTGCTGCGCGCGCAGGGCTCCGGGCACATCGTCCAGATCTCCTCGGTCGCCGGCGTCGCCGCGTTCCCGCTCGGCGGCGGGTACTGCGCCTCCAAGTGGGCGCTGGAGGGCCTGAGCGAGGCACTCGCCCAGGAGGTCGCCGGGTTCGGCGTCAAGGTGACGGTGGTCGAGCCCGGCAGCTACGCCACCGACGCGACCGCCTCCGCCGTGCGCGCCGGGGCCGACCCGCACTACGACGCGCTGCGCGACGCCTTCGCCGCCTACGCGCAGTCGCTCGACCTCGGCGACCCGGCCGCGGCGGGCCGGGCCCTGCTCCGGCTCGTCGACGCCGAACAGCCGCCGCTGCGGGTGTTCTTCGGCACCCAGGGCCACCCGATGGTCCAGCAGGTCTACGCCGACCGCCTCACCACCTGGGCCGCATGGGCGGAGCTCTCGGTCGAGGCACACGGCCCCACCGTCCCGGCCTCCTGACCGGCACGCCTGCGGCCCCCGCCTGTCCTCGGTCGGGGGCCGCGGCCCGCGTGCGGTGCCGGCCCTGCCCGCGTGCGGTGTCAGCCCTGGGCGGACCCCGCCGGTGCCTCCTCCGCACAGACCGCCGAGACGAACTCGGCGACCCGCGCCTGCGGCAGACCGCGCGCGATGTCCGCCTCGCTGATCATGCCGACCAGCTTGTGCTCCGGGTGGTTGATCACCGGCAGCCGGCGCACCTGGTACTGCTCCATCACCCGCAGCACCTGCTCGCAGTCCTCGTCCGCCTCCACCGTCATCGGCCGCCCCTGCGCCAGCTCGCCCGCCGTCACCGACGCCGGGTCACGGCCCTCGGCGACGCAGCGCAGCACGATGTCGCGGTCGGTCACGATCCCCAAGAGCTTGTCGCCCGCCCCACAGATGGGCAGGGCACCCACGTCGCGTTCCCGCATGATCCGGGCGGCGGCCGCGAGCGTCTCGTGCTCGCGGATGCACTCCGCGCCCGGGTGCATGATGTCGCTGGCTCTGGTCATGGTCCGCCTCCTGCACCTGGTTCCCTCCCCTCGTCCATGGTGGTCCGCGCGGATGGCCGACGCCACCGGGGCCGGCGCGCCCGGGAGACCCAGCGGCGCGCTCAGGCGTCGTGGTCCGGCCCGGTGGGGCCGCCCCGCTCGACCCGGCCGTCCGGCGACTCCGGACGGTCCAGCGGCAACTTCTCCAACACCTCCTTCAGGGGCTGGAGTTCGTGCCTGGGCTGGTCCGGTTCGAGCTCCTCCTCCGGCACCTCGCCGCTCTCCACCGCCTCCTCCACGGCCTTCGCCCCGGCCGCGGCCGCCGCGGCCGTCAGCAGGTTCCGCTGCTGCACCTCCGTCGCGCTGTCCAGGAAGCGCAGCAGCTCCACCGGGAACGGCAGCACCAGTGTCGAGTTCTTCTCCGCCGCCACCTCCACCACGGTCTGCAACAGCCGCAGCTGGAGCGCGGTCGGGGTCGCACTCATCACCGCAGCGGCCTCCGACAGCCGCTCCGAGGCCTGGTACTCACCGTCCGCCGTGATGATCCGGGCCCGCCGCTCGCGCTCGGCCTCCGCCTGCCGGGCGATCGAGCGCTTCATCGACTCCGGCAGCGCGACGTCCTTGATCTCCACCCGGTCGATCTCGATGCCCCAGCCCAGCGCCGGGCTGTCGATCATCAACTCCAGCCCCTGGTTGATCGGTTCGCGGTTGGCCAGCAGGTCGTCCAGCTCGCTCTTGCCGATGATCGAGCGCAGCGAGGTCTGCGCGACCTGGGAGATCGCGAAGTTGTAGTCCTGCACGTTGACGGTGGCCTTCACCGCGTCCACCACCCGGAAGTAGACCACCGCGTCCACCCGTACGGTCACGTTGTCCCGGGTGATGCCCTCCTGCGCCGGGATCGGCATCGTCACGATCTGCACGTTCACCTTGCGCAGCCGGTCCGCGATCGGCAGCAGCGCCACCAGCCCGGGTCCGCGCACCTCGTCGCGCACCCTCCCGAAGCGGAACACCACGCCCTTCTGGAACTGCTGGACGACCCGGATGCTCATGCTCGCCCAGATCGCCCCCAGCCCGGCGAGCGCTCCGAGGGAACCCAGCACCGCATCGACGATCATCGCGGCCTCCTCGCGGCCTGTGCGCACACCGGCGCGCCCGGCCGTCGCCGACCCGGACCGGCCGGCTACCGCCGGAGCAACTGATTCCGCAACTGGTTCCACGCTACGCCTGCCCGGACGACGCCGGAACGAACGTGCCGCAGCGCCTAGGATCTTGGCCATGCCGACCGTGGCCGTGCCTCCCTCCCCCGCCGACGACCCCGACGACCCCCGCCACCCCGCCGAGGCCGCCGCCCGGACCGTCGGACTCGCCGCGCTGGACCGTGTCGTCACCGGCTGCCGGGCCTGCCCGCGCCTGGTGCAGTGGCGCGAGGAGACCGCCCGGACCAAGCGCCGCGCCTACCAGGACTGGGACTACTGGGCCCGCCCCATCCCCGGCTTCGGCCCGCCGGACGCCCCGCTCGTCCTGGTCGGCCTCGCCCCCGCCGCCCACGGCGCCAACCGCACCGGCCGGATCTTCACCGGCGACCCCTCCGGCGACCTGCTCTACGCCGCCCTGTACGACCTCGGGCTCGCCAACCGCCCCGAGTCCGTCCGCCACGGCGACGGCCTGGAGCTGTCCGGCGTCCGGATCACCGACCCGGTCCGCTGCGCGCCGCCCGACAACAAGCCCAGCACCGCCGAACGCGACACCTGCCGGCCCTGGATCACCCGCGAACTCCAGCTGCTGCGGCCCACCGTACGCACCGTCGTCGCCCTCGGCGGCTTCGCCTGGCAGGCCATGCTGCCGGTCATCGCGGACGCCGGCTGGCAGGTCCCCCGCCCCCGCCCCGTCTTCGCCCACGCCGCCGTGGCCGTCTTCCCGGCCCGCGACGGCGGCCCGGACCTGCGGATGTACGGCTGCTACCACGTGAGCCCGCGCAACACGAACACCGGCCGGCTGACCACCGCGATGCTCCGGGACCTGCTGCGCGAAGCGGCCCGCTCGGCAGGGCTCGACCCCCGGTAGCGCGGCCCGACAGCCCCACCCGACACGTCTTCGCCGCAGCCGGCGGAGAGGCCCGGTCCCGGACCGCCACCGTGCCGCGGTAGCCCTCGCACGCACCGGGCTCGACCACGGTCCGACCGGTGGTGCGAGGGCGGCCGCAGGACAGGCCCTACCCGAACCGGGGCAGCTTCCGCTTGCCCGCCCGCCGCCACACGTCCGGCAGCCGTCGCCCCGTGGCCTCCTCCATGGCCAGCTGGCGGCCGTACAGGGCGCCGTAGCCGAAGGGCTCGCCACCGCTCCCCGCGTGGGCGACGAGAGTGCTCGCGGCGACCACGGCGTCCTGGTGGTCGCCCAGCACCTCCTGGACGGCCTTCATCCGCCGGGCGTAGCGCTCGGCACGGGCACCGGCCACCGGGACGGCGGTCTCACCGGCGTAGCGGGCGCGCTTGGCCGCCTTGCGGGCCTGGTGAAGCGCGGCGTTCCGCTCCCCGGGGGCGGCGGCGAGGGCGGTGCGGACGCGTTCGGCGGTACGGCTCTGCTCCCGGGCGGCGATCCGGGAGAGCTCCCGGACGGCGCCACGGCCGGCGCGCGGGCGCAGCGGCGGGTCCGCGAGGAGGATCGCGATGGCCTCGCCGAGGGCCCGGCGGCGAGGGCTGTCGAGGGCGGCGACCACCTCGGGCCAGACCTCGCGGTACTCGGCCTCGCCCCACTGCTCCAGCGCGGCGGCGACCCGCTGCGGCTCGCACTCGGCGGGCAGCTCGCGGGCCTGGGCGACCAGCCGTTCGGCCAGCACCTCGCGGTCCCGCGCCCCGCCGAGGGCGGCGGCGAGCCAGCGCAGCTCGGCGACCAGGTCGTCGGTGGCGCCGGGGGTGAACAGCCGCCGGAAGGTCTGCAGGGCGCTGCGCAGCCGCCGGCAGGCGACCCGCATCCGGTGCACGGCGTCCGGCTCGTCCGCCCGGACGGCGTCGTCCAGACCGGCCAGCACCACCGCCTGCGCCTCGATGCGGGCCAGCAGCACCTGCCCCACCGTGGTCTCGGGTTCCGTCATGCGCGCTCGCCCCCTCTTCGGGTCGGCGGGAACGCCTTCCAGGCTAATCCAGGTACGGCAGCTGTCGACCCCGCAGGCTACTGAGGGCACATCAGCCACACCAGGGACCTACGGGCCCTCGTGCCGGATGTGAGTGCCATGGCATACTCCGGAGCGTGACGACCTCCTCCCACGCGACCAGGGCCCTGCGGGCCGCGGTGTTCACCGCGCTCGCCGTGCCGATGGCCGCGTTGGGCCAGGTGGTCATCACGGGCCGCCCGCTGCCGCTGTCGCTGGTGGCCTCGGCCGGTGCCGTCGTCTTCCTGGTCGCGGCCATGCTGGCCGGCGGGGAGCGGCGGATGCTGCACATCTCCGGCGTGATGGTGCCGGTCGAACTGCTGCTCAACACCACGTTCAACCTGGGCCAGACCAGCTGTTCGCCGGTGCTGACCGGTCAGGTGCCCGCACGCGGGGTGAACCTGCTGGTCTGCGGCGGCGGTTCGGTGGACGGCTCGCTGCTGGACGGCCCGTTGGGCCACGTCGGACAGTTGGCGCCCGCCGCGACCCAGCTGCTGCTCCTGCTGGTGCACCTGGTGATCGCCCTGGCGGCCTCGGCCTGGCTGCGGATGGGCGATGCCGCCCTGTCCGGCCTGGCCCTGGCGCTGCGCGCCCTGCGCGAGTCGCTGGCCGGCCCGCTGCGTGCCCTGGTCGTCCTGCTGCTCCCGGCTCCGGTGCGTCCGGTGCTGCGGGTGCCGCTGCCGGTGTCGGACCGCGCCCGGCCGCGCCGCGAGGACGTCGTGCTGAGCCCGGCGCCCCGGCGTGGCCCGCCCGCCTTCGCGCCTGCCTGCTGATCGACCGTCCCGTCCGATCCCCCGTACCCGGCCGAACGGCCCCGGTACGCCCGCAGGCAGTGCGCACGACTCCCGCGTTCACCGACCCTGCCGCACCAGGTGCGGCTTCCCGCGCGCACCCGCGCGCCGCGTACAGGAGTTGACTTCCCCACCCATGTCTCAGGACAAGAACAAGAAGCGCGTCAGTGCCCGTGAGCGGATCCAGGAGGCGCAGCGCCGCGAGCAGCAGGCCGCCAGGCGCCGTCAGCGGATCGTGGTGACGGTCTCGGCCGTCGTCGTGCTGGCCCTCGCGGGCGGTGTCGCCGTCGCGATCAACTCGGCCTCGGACAAGAACGACAAGTCCTCCGGCGCCGCTGCGGCGCCGCTGGTCGTGCCCGCCAACACCTCCGGCCCCGACGGCACGGTGATCACCTACGGCAAGGCGGACGCCCCGCACACCCTGGAGGTCTACGAGGACTTCCGCTGCCCGGTCTGCAAGCACTTCGAGGCGGCGAACGGCGAGACCGTCAAGAAGCTCACCGAGGACGGCCGGATCAAGGTGGAGTTCCACCTGGCGTCCTTCCTGGACAAGAACCTCGGCGGCAAGGGCTCGCGCACCGCGCTGGCCGCGGCCGGCGCGGCGCTGAACGAGGGCGTGGACAAGTTCAAGGCGTTCCACGACGTGCTGTACGCCAACCAGCCGGACGAGCGCGAGGACGGTTTCGGCGACGTCAACCACATCCTGGACCTGGCCGGCCAGGTGCCCGGCCTGAAGACGGACGCCTTCGTGAAGGCGGTGACCGACAAGACCTACGCCCCGTGGGCGGCCAAGGTCTCCGACGCGTTCAACAACAGCGGCGTGACCGGCACCCCGACCGTCAAGGTGGACGGCAAGCAGATCACCCTGTTCGCCGGCAACGCCGTGGTCCCGCCCGAGCAGTTCACCGCCCAGGTGAAGCAGGCAGCCGGCCTCCAGTAGGCCGGACCACCACACCGCACGGCACCACCCGGCCCGGCCGAACTCCCGGCCGGGCCGGCTCCTCCCAGCCAGCCACCGGAGTGTGCTGCCATGACCGCCGCTACCACCGTGCACCCCTCCCGCTCCGACCCCGACGACGCGGGCCGGGCCCCGATCGGCGCGAGCCGGGCCTATGCCTTCCTGCTGTTCCTCGGTGGGCTGGTCGGGCTGGCCGCCTCGGCCGTCCTGACCTTCGACAAGCTCCGCATCCTGGAGAACCCCTCCTACGTCCCCAGCTGCAACATCAACCCGGTGATCAGCTGCGGCTCGGTGATGCGCACCGAGCAGGCGGAGGTCTTCGGCTTCCCGAACCCGCTGCTCGGGCTGGCCGCGTTCGGTGCGCTGGCGGCGATCGGCGCGGGGCTGCTCGCCGGTGCCGCGTACCGGCGCTGGTTCTGGCTGGGCCTGAACGCGGGCACCGCGCTGGGCGTGGTGTTCGCGCACTGGCTGATCTACCAGGCGCTGTACGACATCGGCGCGCTGTGCCCGTACTGCATGGTGGTGTGGGCGACGGTGGTGGTGCTGTTCTGGTACACCACGCTGCGCAACCTGCACGAGGGCGTGATCCCGGTGGGCCCGCGCGCACGGGTGGTCGTCCGGGAGGCGGCCCGCTACCACTGGGCGCTTCCGGTGCTGTGGGCGGCGGTGATCGCGCTGCTGGTCCTCAACCGGTTCTGGTACTACTGGAGCACCCTGATCTGACCGGCCGTCACCCCACGTACCCGTCGGAGTGCAGCAGCGCGGCGGCGCCGGTCCGCCGGGCCTCCAGGGCCCCGGTGAGCCGGCGCGCCGCGCCTGGCTGCAGCAGGACGGCCGCCCGGGCCGGGGTGAAGTACCCGTGGTCGGCGATCTCCTCGGCCTGCGCCCGGACCACCGCCCCGGCCGCGACCGTCCCGCCGTCGAACATGAACTGCACGGCGGGGTGGGCGTGTTCGCCCTGGTCGGGGATCGCGTCGCGCCACTCCACGACGAGCAGCCGCAGCGGCCCGGCCACCAGCCCCGTCTCCTCGTACAGCTCGCGGGCCGCGCACTCGGCGGGCCCCTCCCCCGGGTCCATCCCGCCGCCGGGGAACTGCCACTGGTCGCGGTAACTGGCCTTCAGCAGCAGGACCCTGCCCGCCTCGTCGGTGAGCAGCACGCTGCACCCGACGTAGGCGCGCACCATTGCGGCGAGCCACTCCTCCTCCGAGAGTGCCCAGGTGTCCGTCATCGCGCCTCCTCCGCCGGGTTCCCGTTGCCGCGGCCACTCTGCCGCGACTCCGGCGCCGGGAAAGGCGGTTCGCCCCTGATCCACCCGAATGAGTGCTACCCGAAGACCGCTTGCCGGAAGGCGTTGCGCAGCTCGGTGAGCCGCCGGATGTCCCGGTCGTAGTGCACCTTGTTGGTGAGCAGCACGGCCCAGCGTCCGAGCCGCCGGGAGACCCAGAAGCCGGTGCCGGTGAAGCCGTAGTGGACGAAGGTGCCCTCGGCCGGCCCGGTGCCGGGGGCGCACAGCCAGGACAGGCCGCGGGCGGGGGCGAGGCCGCCGGTCTGCTCGCGCAGCGACTCGTCGATCCACGCCCCGCCCCACGGCAGCCCGGGCGGCGGGGCGAGCAGCGCGGTCAGGAAGCGGGCGAGGTCGCGGGCGGTGGAGAAGGCCCCGGCGTTGCCGGAGACCCCGCCGAGCAGCCGGGCGGAGGGGTCGTGGACGACGCCGCACAGGTGGGCGCCGGCGCCCTGCTCGTACTCGGTGGGCGCGGTGCGGGCGGCGAGCGCGGCACCGAGCGGACCGTACCGGGTGTCGGCCATGCCGAGCGGCCCCCAGACCCAGCGCTCGGCGAGCTCGTCCAGCGGTGCGCCGCCGAGGTCCTCGACCAGGTAGGTGAGCAGTACGGCGGCGCGGTCGGTGTACTCGACGGCCGCGCCCGGCGGGCGGTGCAGCGGTGCGGCGACCACCCCGGCCCGGATCGCCGCGAGGTCGCGCCCGTAGAGCTGCTCGAAGCGGGTGTACGGGAGCATCCCGGCGGTGTGGGCGAGAAGTTGACGGACCGTCACCGTGGCGGTGGGGTGTCCGTTGGACGGTGGCCACCACTGGCCGAGCGGTTCGTCCAGCGGAAGCAGCCCGGACTGTCGCAGCGCCCCGGCGCAGGGCCAGAGCGCGACGACCTTGGTGAGGCTGGCGAGGTCGTACAGTGTGTCCGGCCCGGGCCGCAGCCGCGCGTACGGCCCCTGCCCGAGCAGGCCGTGGCTGCCGCCGCCGAGCGTGCCGGCGGCATCGCCGACGGCCCAGACGGCGCCCGCCCCGACGGTGCGCGCGCCGTCCCGGACCAGCCGGTCCAGCTCCCCGCCGGGCGCGGCCAGGCCGGGGAGCCGGTCGGCTCCGGGTGCATCGGGTGCTCGGTGGCTCATCCGTCCCCTCCTCGGGCCGACGGGAGCCTTCCCCGCGCGGCGGCCGCTCAGACCGCCGGAGCCAGCTGCTTGCCGAGGCAGATGCTCTGCGGGTGGTCCTTGTAGATGCCGAACTTCCGGATCGCGGCGTAGCCCTCGGACCGGTACAGCGCAACGGCCTCGGGCTGCTCGGTGCCGGTCTCCAGGATCACGCGGGCGCGCCCGGCCTCGACCGCGGTCTGCTCCAGGCGGCTCAGCACCGCGCGGGCCAGGCCGCGGCCGCGGGCCTCGGGGATCACGAACATCCGCTTCAGCTCGGCGTCACCGTCGCGCAGGTCGTCCGGGCCGGCCTGCTTGGCCCGCCAGCCTCCGCAGGCGACCGGACGGCCGTCCAGGTAGGCGATCATGAACAGGCCGGCCGGCGCCTCGAAGTCCTCGGAGTGCATGACGGTCTCGTCCGGGTCGCCGTAGCGGCGCACGTACTCCTGCTGCACCTCCGCCGAGAGGGCCTGGGCGTCGGGGTGGGCGTAGCCGGTGATGCGGAACTCGACGGTGCCGGCGTCCCGGGTGGCGGTGGTGTTCATGGTTGAAAAGCCTACGATCCCGGCTCAGCGGTCCTCGAACCGGGCGACCAGGTCGTCCTTGCCGAACATCCGGGCGGTGTCCACGGCGCTGGGGGTGCCGGCCTGCGGGTCGGCCCCACCGGCCAGCAGGACGTCGAGCACGTCCGCGGCGCCCTTGAAGACGGCACCCGCCAGCGGGGTCTGACCGCGATCGTTGGCGCGGTTCGGGTCGGCGCCGTACCGGAGCAGCTCCGCCACGGTGGCGGCGTGGCCGTGGTAGGCGGCGAGCATGACCAGGGTGTCGCCGCGGTCGTTGGTGAGGTCGGCCGGGGCGCCGGCGTCCAGGTAGGCGGACAGGGTGTCGGTCTCCCCGGCACGGGCGGCGTCGAAGAGCTTCCCGGCGAGCGCGATCACCTCGGCGTCGGGGGCGTCGGCGGGCTGCTGGCTGGCGGCGTCGGTCACGGTGGGCGGCCTTTCCGGTGGGGTCGTCGGGCGGTGGCGGGGCTGCGCCCACGGCACGGTAGCGGCCGGCGCCGGAGCGGGCCAGCGGGCGTCCGGAATCCGGATGACGGCCCGCACCCGCCACGACACTCGGCCACGCGCGCCGCGCAGCCATTCGAGCGAACTTCCCGGACCCCCCGGAAACTTCCCGCCCGCCGCCCGGGAATGCCTCGGCACATCGAATCCCCGCGACGCCCGGCCCGCACCCCGGCCGGTCCGCATACCGCCACCCGGCCGCCGGAACGGCATTGAACGGCAGAACCACCCATTTGCGCCGTTCCGTCATCTATTACTTTTTGTCATGATTAGTGCACCTTCCGTAACAACCCCCGCTTGTCCCCCCTTCCTGAGGAGCGGAACGTGATCCTCTCGATTTCCGGCATCGTCCTGTTCGGCACCATCGCCTTTCTCTTCTTCCGCCGGGACGGACTGAAGATCTCCCACGCCGTCGTCTGCGCCCTCCTGGGCTTCTACACCGCCGGCTCCTCGATCGCGCCGAGCATCACCGCGGGCGGCGCGAGCCTCGCCAGCCTGCTCAGCGGCATCAAGTTCTAGCCGACGCCCACTCTCCCCGTACCGGCCCGGGCGCGGATCCCACACCGCCCCGGGCCCCGTCGTACCCCACCTCCGCCACCCCAGCCCGTCCCACCGCCCGGGGAGTCAAGGAATGCCGCTCCACCGCCACCTCAGCAAGGGCCGCGCGATCGCCCGGACCACCGGGGACCACGCCTCCGACATGTTCGCCCCGCTCGCCGCCATCGGCCGCGGCCTGCGCCACCACGTCGGCTGGGCCGTGTCCCACTGGCAGGCCACCCCCAAGGAGCGCCGCGGCCCGACGCTGTTCCTGACCGCCGCCCTGGCGATCGGCGTCTACCTGCTGCCGCACGGCCTGCTGTTCGCCCTGATCGCCCTGATGGCCAGCGCGGGCTGGGCCGGCCGGAGCCCCAGGGCGGCGCCCGCACCGCCCGCCCCGGACGTCGCCGACGTCAAGCTCGGCGCCCTCTACGCGGCGCTCACCCCGTACCTGTGCGGCCCGGAGGACCCCAACCCGCTGTACCACTTCGAGGGCAGCCACAAGAACGCCTTCAGCGCGTGGGAGTTCGACCGCGAGGGCCGGCTCTCCCGGCTGGAACTGAGCTACCCCGCCTACTTCACCGACACCGAGCCGGCTGCCCGGGCCCGGATCGAGCAGGTGGTCCAGGGCAAGGCGGGCCGGGCCCGGGAGTACCGCTTCGACTGGGACGAGGAGTCCAACCGGCTGCGGATCACCGCGCTCGCCCCGCTGCCCACCGACATCGCCGCCCAGCGGTTCGTGGCCGCCCCCGGCGAGATCGTGCTGGGCTTCACCGACGAGGACGGCACCGCCCGGACCATCCCGGTCGTCCAGAGCGGCATGACCGTCCAGCAGCCCCCGGTGATCTGGCGCACCGGCCCGCGCTCCTCCGAGCCGCACCTGCTGGCGCTCGGCGTCACCGGCTACGGCACCTCCAGCCTGCTGCGCTCGATCGCGCTCCAGGCACTCCCGTACGCCGACCTGGTGGTGGTCGACGGCGCGGGCACCGGTGAGCACGCCTGTCTGGTGAACCGGCCCGGTGTGTACACCGTGGAGACCAGCCTGCACGGCACGCTGGCCGCCCTGGAGTGGGCCGCCGGCGAGACCGAGCGCCGGCTCGCCGCGCTCAACGCCGCCCGGCACGCCGGCACCGCCCCGCCCGAGGACGTCACCCGGCCGCTGTGGCTGCTGTTGGACCATCCGACCGAGCTGAGCGAGCTCGCCCAGGCCGAGGGCCGCACCGACCCGCAGGACCTGCTGGAGCTCCCGCTGCGGCACGGTCGGGCCGCCCGGGTCACCGTGGTGATCGCCGACGACCTCGACGCCCGGGACCGGATCACCGCCACCGTCCGCACCACCACCCGTGCCCGCGTGGTGCTCGGCCCGGCCGGGCCCGACGAGGGGCGCGCCGCGCTCGGCGCACCCCTGGACATCGCGCCCGCCGCCCACGCCCCGGTCGGCCGCGGCTACGCCCGGATCGGCAACGGCGCCCCGGTGCGCCTCCAGGTGCCCGCCACCGTCGACCCGCTGGACGACGAGGCTCCGGCCCCGCTGCGGGACGCGGTGATCGCCCTGCTGCCGCACCGGGACAGCCGCACCGAGGCGGCCGCCGCCGCGCCGCCCCGGCCGGAGCACCCGCCGGTGGTCCCCGCGGCCGATCCGGCCCATCTTGTCGACCTCGGCAAGAACGAGCCGATGATCCGTTCACGGCCGATCTCCTGACGGCCGGGCCGACCCGCCTCGCGGGCCGGCCGTCCGGCGCTCGACCGGGGGCGGCGCCCGCCGCCGAATCCCGTCCCGGTACGCTCGTCACGGAAAGTCCGCACGATCACCAGACGTGAAATAGGTGACACCTGGGGTGATATCACCGGCCAGATGTGACAAATCGGGCGCGGGTGGGTACAAACAGGGGCGGCACAACAGACGACGCATGTCCCGGGACGGGAATCTTCGTCGGAAGCCGAGCGTTGACCGAACGACGAAGAACAGCGACCACTAGTCCTGTGGGCCATAAGCCCGGGAGGCACGATTCATGAGCGAGCGAGCTCTCCGCGGCACGCGACTCGGGGCCACTAGCTACGAGACCGACCGTGGTATCGATCTGGCTCCCCGCCAGACCGTCGAGTACGCATGTCAGAACGGACACCGTTTCGAGGTTCCTTTCTCGGTCGAGGCGGAGATCCCCCCGACCTGGGAATGCCGCTTCTGTGGCCAGGAGGCGGCGCTTCTCGACGGCGACGAGCCGGAGGAGAAGAAGACCAAGCCGACGCGCACCCATTGGGACATGCTGATGGAGCGCCGGACGCGCGAGGAGCTGGAGGAGGTGCTGGCCGAGCGGCTGGCCGTGCTCCGCTCCGGTGGGATGAACCTCGCGGTGCACCCGCGGGACACCCGTAAGAGCGCCTGACACCTCGCTCCCGCCCCGAGCGGGAGGACGCGAAAAGGGACCCTGGTGACCAGGGTCCCTTTCGCGTTGCCCCGGTTCGCGTTGCCCGGGTTCGCGTTGCCCGGGGCACTGGGCGAGCCGCCCCGGCACGTCGGGCCGCCCGGGGCGCAATGCGCCCCGGGCGGCCGGTGGGAACGAACGGGTCAGCCGGCGATCGGCGGGCGGTAGGTGGTGTCCGGGCCCTGCGGGCCGCGCGGGCCGGACTCCGGGTCCACGACCTCGCCCTGGATCACCTTGCCGTCCGGGCGGTGGATGCGCAGCTGCTCCTGGAGCCGCATCGCGTCCGCGAACGCGTCGGCGCCGACGGCGGAGGTGCTGCGCAGCGCCTTGTCCGCGGCCCGGCGCCCGGCCGCCCGCCACAGCACCCGAGTGGGCGGGAAGAGCAGGGTCAGGGCCACCAGGTCCGACAGGAAGCCGGGGACGATCAGCAGCAGGCCGGCCAGCACGGTCATGCTGGTGCCGGTCTGCGGCTGCTGCGACTGCGGGTTCTTGCTCTGCTCGATCGCCGCCGACAGCGCCTTCAGCCCGGCCCGCTTGATCAGCGACCCCCCGATCAGGGCGCCCGCGATGAGCAGCAGCACGACGGTGAAGCCGCCCAGCCACGAGCCGACCTGGACCAGCAGCCAGATCTCCAGCACCAGCCAGGCGGTGATCAGCAGCGGCAGCACCCGCCGGAGCCTGCTGCGCGGGGCCGGACGGGTGGGGGTAGCTTGCTGGGTCACGGTACGAATCCACTCCAGGCGGTGCTCTGCGCGCCGCACGGAAGGTCCGGGCCGGCTACGGCACCACCCGATCCAACGATTCCCGCTCGGCCGGTGTTCCGGCCGAAGCCTTCTTGCGGCGGCCGACCAGCACCGCTGCGCCGCAGGCCAGCAGGCCGCCGACGGCGAGCGTCCACTCCGGGGCGGCGCCGACCTCGTCGGCCACCGTGGTGCCGTCGCGCAGGGGGACGGTGGCCGACAGCTCGGCCGGGGTCAGCTCCTCGGTGCGCTGCTGGACGCTGCCGTCCGGGGCGATCACCGCGCTGATGCCGCTGGTCGCGGCGATCAGCACCGCCCGGCCGTGCTCGACGGCCCGCAACCGGCTCATCGCCAGCTGCTGCTCGGGCTGGCCGGTCTTGGCGTAGGTCGCGTTGTTGGTCTGGACGACCAGGACCCGGGCGCCGCTGTCCACGGTGTCGCGGACGATCTCGTCGTACGCCACCTCGAAGCAGATCACGTCGCCGATCCGGGCCGGGCCGAGCTGCATCACGCCGTTGTGGTCGCCGGGGTAGAAGTCCCGGGCGACCCGCTGGAGGCGGGTGATCACCTTCATCAGCTGCGCCCGGAACGGCACGTACTCGCCGAACGGGACGGGGTGCTGCTTGGTGTAGGAGGCGCCGGGGCCGGTGACCGGGTCCCAGACGATGCCCTCGTTCTGGACGTGCTGCGCGTCCGGGCCGTCCACCAGGGTGCCGACCAGGGTGGGCACGCCGACCGCCCTGACCGCCTCGTCGATCCGTTGACGGGCCAGCGGATCGCTGAACGGGTCGAGGTCGGAGGAGTTCTCCGGCCAGATCACGATGTCGGGGCGCTCGACCTTGCCGGCCCGGATGTCGGCGGCGAGCCGCTCGGTGGCCGAGGCGTGGTTGTTGAGGACCATCATCGGGCGGCCCAGGAAGTCCATGCCCGGGTTGGGCACGTTGCCCTGGACGATGGCGACCTTGACGGTGTCGGCGGCGGCCGTGGGCACCGGCACGAGGTAGCCGGCCAGCAGCGCGGCCACCGCACCGAGCGCCGCCAGCGCGGCCGCCTTCGGGGCCCTGCCCGGCCCGCGCAGCCGCAGCGCGGCCCAGGCCAGCAGCGCACCGGACAGGGCGACCGCGAAGGTCACCAGCGGCGCGCCGCCGAGCGCGGCCAGCGGGGTGTACGGGGTGGCGGTGTTGGCGAAGGCGAGCCGGCCCCAGGGGAAGCCCCCGAGCGGCAGCCGGTCGCGGGCCCACTCCTGGGTGACCCACAGGCAGGCCGCCCAGAGCGGCCAGCCGGGCAGCCGGGAGGTGGCGGCCAGCCCGCCGCCGAGCAGGGCCAGGAACAGCGCCTCCACGACGGACAGGCCGATCGTGGCGTCCCAGCCGACCACCCGCAGCCAGCTGAGCAGCATCAGGAAGAACGGCAGGCCGAAGGCGAAGCCGGTCCACAGGCCCTGACGGACGGTGCGGCCCAGGGTGAGCAGCGAGAGCGCGGCGACGCCGAGCAGCGACAGCGGCCACAGGTCGTACGGCGGGAAGGCGAGGGCCAGCAGCAGGCCGGCCAGGGCGGCGAGGCCGGTGCGCGCAAGTCCGGCACGGACCTTGGCGAGCGCGCGGGCTCCGCGGCTCGCTCCGGGCGCCGGTTCCTGTGGCTCGGGTACGGCCTCGGACCGTTCCTGGGTGACGGGAATGGCCACCGGCGCACCATCTTCCTGGGGCTTGCTGTTCGGACGCTGTGCGAAGAAGGTACCCCGGAACGTCGGGGGGACGTGAGGGGAGGGTGGTGGCCGGGTCAGCGCGGGGCGTAGCGGAACTCCCGCAGCGGCCAGTGCCCGGTGAGCCAGCCGGAGACGGCGTGGTACAGCGGGGCGTCGAGGTGGGCGCGGTCGGCCCGGACCCAGGAGCTGACCGAGATCACGGACGGGTCCTCGCGGTCCGGGTAGATGTACACGCAGCCGATCACCTCGTCGCGGTCCGGCTCCAGGACGGTGTAGGTGAAGCCGGTGCGGGCCTCGAAGTCGGCGGCGTGCCGGCGCAGGTCGGCGAGGTTCTGCTCCGGGGGCATCCCGTCGGCGGGCGGCCAGCCGCGGCCGGCCCAGCCGGGGGTGGCGCGGATGTGGGCCACGCTGCTCGTCCAGGCGGCGTGGTCGGAGGCGTTGTGCTGCTCGCCCAGGGGCTCCAGGCGGAACTCGGGGGCGAGCAGCTCGCGCGGGACGGTGAAGTCGGCGGGTACCAGTTCGGTCATGGTGATCAACCTAGGACTCGGCGGCCCGCCGTTCCACGCGGTTTACCGCTGGAACACCGTGCGGCCGCGGACCACGGTGCGCAGGCAGGTCGGCAGCGGGTGGCCCGGGGTGAGGTCGGGCAGGCCGGGGGTGCCGGAGCGCGGGTCGGTGGACCAGCCGGCCACCCGGGAGTCGGGGGCCTGGACGACCAGCTCGCCGGCCGCCCAGATCGCGTAGCTGGCGACCGCGCCGGGGACCAGCACGCCGTCCTGGTCCCGGCCGACGGCGCGCCAGCCGCCGCGGGTGTGGGCGGTGAAGGCGGCTCGCACCGAGATCCGGTGGTCCGGGGTCCGGTGGAAGGCCGCCGCGCGGACGGTGCCCCAGGGGTCGAGCGGGGTGACCGGGGCGTCCGAGCCGAAGGCCAGCGGGACGCCGGCCCGCAGCAGTGCGGCGAAGGGGTTGAGGGCGGCCGCCCGCCCGGCGCCCAGGCGCTGGACGTACATGCCCTCGGGGCCGCCCCAGGCGGCGTCGAAGGCGGGCTGGACGGAGGCGGTCAGGCCGAGTTCGGCGAAGGCGGCGATGGTCTTGTCGTCCAGGGCCTCGGCGTGCTCGACGCGGTGGCGCAGGGCCTTGACCCGGTCGGCGCCGATCCGGGCGCCGGCCGCCCGGACGCCCTCGACGACCGCGGCGACGGCCGCGTCGCCGATGGCGTGGAATCCGGCCTGGATCCCGGCCTCGGTGCAGACGGCGACGTGGTCGGCGACCTGCTCGGCGGTCAGGTAGGCGGTGCCGGTGTGCTCGGCGTCGGCGTACGGGGCGTGCAGGCAGGCGGTGTGCGAGCCGAGCGCGCCGTCCACGAAGAGGTCGCCGCCGGCGCCCACCGCACCGAGCTTGCGGGCGGTCTCGATACCACCCAACTCGCCCCAGTAGCCGAAGACTTCGGGCCCCTCCCCCTCGGCGGCCAGGGCCAGCAGGGCGGCCAGGTCGACCTCCGAGGAGATCTCCGGGCCGGCGCACTCGTGCAGGGCGCCGATGCCGAGCTCGGCGGCGCGGGCCAGGGTGGCCCGCTGGGCGCTGCGGCGCTGCTCGGGGGTGAGGCGGGCCAGCGCGGTCTGCCGGACGGCGTGGTGGGCGTCCTTGGTGAGCGGGCCCTCGGGGTCGAAGCCGGGTGCCTCGGCCAGGCCCTCGGTGAGGCTGCGCAGTGCGGTGGTGGCGAGCGCGGAGTGCACGTCGGTGCGGGAGAGGTAGAGCGCGGCGCCGCGGGCGGCGGCGTCGAGTTCGGCGAGCGTGGGCGGGCGGCCCTCGGGCCAGCCGGTCTCGTCCCAGCCGTGGCCGATCAGCACCCCGCCGGGCTCGGTCTGCGCGGCGACGAAGGCGGTGACGGCGGCCAGGGTGGCGGCCAGCGAGGGGCTGCCGGTGAGGTCGAGGCCGGTGAGCGCCAGGCCGGTGGCGGTGGCGTGCACGTGGGCGTCCACGAAGGCGGGGGTGACCAGGGCGCCGTCCAGCTCGACGATCTCGTCGGCGGTCGCGGCGTACGCCTCGGCGGCGCCGTCACTGCCGACCCAGGCGACGTGCCCGCCTTCCACGAGCATCGCGGTGGCGAAGGGGTCGGCGGGGCTGTAGACGGCGCCGCCGCGCAGCAGGACGGTCCGAGAAGTGCGTTCGGTCATGCCGCCAAGTCTGCACGCCACCGGTTCCTCCGCGGAGACCGGCCCGCGGTTCAGAGCTTCGGGGGTCGCGCCTCGTACGGGGTGGACAGGACGACGGTGGTGCGGGTGGAGACGCCTGCGGCGCTGCGGATGCGGGCGAGCAGGTCCTCCAGGTCGCCGGGGGCGCCGACGCGGACCTTGAGGATGTAGTTCTCGTCGCCGGCGACGCTGTGGCAGGCCTCGATCTCGGGCAGGCCGGCCAGACGCTCGGGGGTGTCGTCGGGGGCGCTCGGGTCGAAGGGTTTGACCGAGATGAACGCGGTCAGCGCCAGGTCGACGGCGTCGGGGTCGATGATCGCGGTGTAGCCGCGGATCACCCCGCGCTGTTCAAGGCGGCGCACCCGCTGGTGCACCGCCGAGGTGGACAGGCCGGTGGCCTTGCCCAGGTCCGTGTAGCTCATCCGGCCGTCTTCGACGAGCAGCTGGACGATGCGTTGGTCGAGATCCTCCACAGTGCGCAAACCTACCCGGTCGGGAGCACGGGGGGCGCACGCGGTGGCACGGGGAGGGATTGCAGGTGTCAGGCGGGCACATGCCGGGTGAATGTGGCATCCGGTGTGGCCAAGGACACACCCGGTGCATCACGGTGCGCGTGACCGCAGGGTTATGAATCCGGATCACAGGGAAGTGCTGGTTGTGGCCCTGGACGACCACGCCGGGCCCGATCCTAGGGGGATCCTCATGCCTGCTACTGACCAGCGCGTGCTGGGCGCCGACGAGACCGACGATATGACCGACCGCGAGGACCTCGCGGTCGACCACATGCCGGGCACCGACCCCGGCGAGGCGGAGTCCTGGGACATCTTCCGGGTCAACTGCCCCGAGTGCCGCCGCCCGATCGCCCTGGTGGCGGACGAGGAGCGGCTGCCGCAGCACGCACTGCTGCCGACGGCCTGGAACCCCTTCGCCCCCGCGATCTGCCCGGGTTCGGGCGTGCCGACGGACGACCTGGCCGAGGTCGAGGCCCCGGAGGACGCCGAACCGGCCGGGCTCGCCGCGCTGTTCAAGCTCCCGAGCGGACTGGACTGGCGCACCCAGCCGTTCTCGCACGCCGTCGCGCACCGCCCGGTGCGGCTCGCCGCGGTCGCCCACGCCGCTCCGATGGCGCCCGCCGTCCCGAACGTCTCGGCGCTGCGGGCCGCCATCCCGGAGCAGCGCCGCCGTCGTCCGGCGCTGACGGCCCGTACCGCCAAGGCGAGCTGACGATCCGACAGGAACGCCTCCGGCCGTCACTCCGCACCCTGGAGTGACGGCCGGAGGCCGTGTGTGGGAGGCCGAGGCCTGCCCGGAGGACCACTGCCGGGTCCGACGGGACCCACCGGGCGGGCCCCGGGCGTCAGGCCTTCGTGAGGTGGCGGCCGATCACCAGGCGCTGGATCTGGTTGGTGCCCTCGACGATCTGCAGCACCTTGGCCTCGCGCATGTAGCGCTCGGCCGGGAAGTCCTGGGTGTAGCCGTAGCCGCCGAGCACCTGGACGGCGTCGGTGGTCACCCGCATCGCCGCGTCGGTGCAGAACAGCTTGGCCATCGCCGCCTCCTTGGAGAACGGCCGGCCGGCGTCCCGCAGCCGTGCGGCGGACAGGTAGAGCGAGCGGCCGGCCTCGATCTGGGTGGCCATGTCGGCGAGCATGAAGGACAGGCCCTGGAACTCGGCGATCGGGCGGCCGAACTGGCGCCGCGTGCGGGCGTAGTCGACCGCGAGGTCGAGCGCGGCCTGGGCGACGCCTATCGCGCACGCGGCGATGCCGAGGCGGCCGGAGTCCAGCGCGGCGAGCGCGATCTGGAAGCCCTGCCCCTCCTCACCGATCAGCCGCTCGCGGGGCACCCGGGCGCCGTCGAAGTGCAGCTGCGCGGTCGGCGAGGAGCGCATGCCCATCTTGTGCTCCGGCGGGGCCGCGGACAGGCCCTGCTGGGCGCCGGGGACCAGCAGGCAGCTGATGCCCTTGGGGCCGTCGACGCCGGTGCGCACCAGGGCGCTGTAGAAGTCGGCCTGACCGCCGTGGGTGATCCAGGCCTTGGTGCCGTTCACCACGTACGCCTCGCCGTCGAGGTCGGCGCGGGTGCGCAGCGCGGCCGCGTCGGAGCCGGACTGCGGCTCGGAGAGGCAGTAGGCGCCGAGCTGCTCGCCGGAGAGCATGGCGGGCAGCCAGGTGTCGCGCTGCTCGTCGGTGCCGAAGGTGGCGAGCGCGTGGCAGGACAGGGTGTGCACGCTGACGCCGAGGCCGACGGCCAGCCAGCCGCCCGCGAGCTCCTCCAGCACCTGGAGGTACACCTCGTAGGGCTGTTCGCCGCCGCCGTACTTCTCGTCGTACGGGAGGGAGAGCAGGCCGGCCTCGCCGAGGGTGCGGAAGGCCTCTCGCGGGAAGCGGCCGGCGGCCTCGTCCTCCGCCGCGCGCGGCCGGAGCTCGCGCTCGACCAGCTCCCGGGTGAGGCTCAGCAGCTCGCGGGCCTCCTCGCTGGGCAGCTGGCGCTCCACGGCTTTCACAGGGGAGGGGGTCATGGCGGCGGTCGCCTCCTCGATCGGGCGCCGGACCGGGGTGTCGGCTGGTCCGGCGTGGGTGTGGCAGTCGGACCGACCGGCACCGGGTTGCGGTGAACGGCCGTTCACAGTCGTGGCGAAGGCGAGTATGCCCGAAACCCGCGCTGCCGTCACGACCTGCACAGATGAACTGTCCGCAGTGGCGGGCTACGGCACCGTAGGGTTGACGTTGTGGCTGTATCCGAACCTCTCCCGCCCCGCCCCGGGCCCGCTCCGGACGACCGGTTGACCGTGCTCGCGGCGGAACTCCGCGCGCTGCCGCCCTCCTGCGGGCCGGTGCGGCTGGTCGCGGTGGACGGGCACGCGGGCTCCGGCAAGACCACCTTCGCCGGACGGCTGGCGGCGGCGCTCGGCGGGGCCCCGGTGGTCCACCTCGACGACCTGGCCACCCACCGCGAGCCCTTCGGGTGGACCGGGCGGCTGCGCGAGCAGGTGCTGGAGCCGCTGGCGGCCGGGCGGGACGCCGAGTACCGGGTGTACGACTGGACGCTGCGCCGCTTCGCGGGCACGGCCGCGGTGCCGGCCGCACCGGTGGTGCTGGTGGAGGGGGTGGGCGCGGGCCGGCGGGCGGTGCGGCCGCGGCTGGCCCGGGTGGTCTGGATGGAGTTGGACGCCGCCTCCGCCCGGCGGCGCGGGGAGGAGCGGGACGGTCCGGAACTGGCCGAGTTCTGGGCGGGCTGGGCCCGGGCCGAATCGGCGCATTTCGCCGCCGACCCGAGCCGTCCGTACGCCGCGACGCGGGTCGACGGGGTGACCGGGAGGATCGCCTCGGGCACCGTGGGTGAACCTTCAACAATCGCCTTGACCTGCGACATCGCCAGGATCTAGGTTCTCCTCAGCCGCCGGAACGAAAGCTTCCGGTCGCCTCGGACCCGGCGCCCCCGGCTTGTTCCCCCGTGAGCCGGGGACGCCGTCCGGTCCCATTCCGAAACTCGCTCCCCCACCGCCCGTTTCGTCACCCGTGCGCTCAACGGCCGCTCGCACGATCGCATTTGACCCTGTGCGGCACCCTTCCGGATCAGCCCCGCGCCGGTACGATTCCTGGCAGGCGCACATGCGCCGCAGGGGGTCGACGACCACCGGCCGGGCTAGGCGCAGGCGACCCGCCGGCCGAGCCCCGGGCCGCACCGCGGGGGGCGTGAGTGACGACGGTGGACAGTTCCGACAGCACGGCGGGCGGGCCCGACCGGCTCGCCGACCGCGCCTGGCTGCGCGCCATGGACGCCTACACGGCCGGCGCGTACACCCGGGCCGAGGAGGAGTTCCGGGCCGCCGTCCGGCTGGACCCGGGCATGGCCGACGCCTGGCTCGGGCTCCACGCGCTGCGCAGCGACACCTCGGCCGCGCTGCTGGCCATGTACCGCCACCAGAAGCGGTTCGGCGAGCAGCGGCGGCTGCACCGACGGCCGCTCAGCTCCTGGTACTGGCTCGGCTGGTGGGTGCAGCCGGTGCTGGAGGACGCCCGCGACCTCGCGCTGGCGCACGCCTCGCACTGGCTGGACGGCCGCCACCTGGCCGAGCTGGACCGGGCGTTGGAGCAGTGCCCGGCACCCGGCGAGGACCCGTCCGCCCGCTTCCTCTACGCCTGCCGGTCCTACCTGCTCAAGGACTGGGAGCAGCTGATCCGGGACACCGACCGCCTGCTGGACGACCCGCTGCTCGGCATCGAGGCCGGGCTGTTCGCCGGGATGGCGCGGGTGCGCCTCGACATGTGCGCCCAGGCGCAGGCGCCGCTGGCCGCCTCGCTGGCCCGCTGCCGCTCCGAGCAGCCGCAGCGCAAGGAGCTGCGGTACTGGCTGGCCCGGGCGTACGAGGGGGCCGGGCGCAGCACCGCGGCGCTGCCGCTCTACCGGGCGGTGCACCGGGCGGACCCGGCGTTCATGGACACCGCGGCACGGCTGACGGCCATCGCGGCCGAGGACGCGCTCGCGGACGAACTCGCGGACGGACTGCCGACGGGCGGGCGTCCGGGTGCGGCCGACGCCGCCGCACCGGGCGGGCCGGGTGTCGACGACGGGTACCCGGAGGAGGCCGGGTTCGCCGGGATGCCCGGATACGGCGAGGAGTTCGGGGACGCGGGCGGGCCGAGCGGCGTGACCGTCTCCCGCGACGGGGGGTCGAACAGCGGGGTGCCCGGTGGGCTGCCGTCGGGCGGCGGTCCCTCCGTGGACGCCGGACTGGTGGACGGACCCCCGGCGGACGGAACCCTGGCCGGCGGCGTGCCGACCGGCGGCGCCCTGCTGGACGGCGCCGCCGCCGACGGCGCGCCGCAGACTGCCGGGGAGCGCTCCGGCTCGGGCACGCCGCCCGGCCCCGCCGTACCGCCGCCGCTGCCCGCCCTCGGCAGGGCGCAGCCCCGGACCGCCGCCGCACCCCAGCCCCGGACCGGTGGCGACGAACGGGAGTTGGACGCGGCCCTGGCCGAACTCTCGCTGATGGTCGGCCTGGAGCCGGTCAAGCGCCAGGTGCGGGCGCTGTCCGCCCAGTTGAGAATGTCGCGGCTCCGGGCCGAGCAGGGTCTGCCCGTCCAGCCGCCGAAACGCCACTTCGTCTTCTCCGGCCCCTCGGGCACCGGCAAGACGACCGTGGCCCGCATCCTCGGCCGGGTCTTCCACGCCCTCGGCCTGCTCTCCGGCGACCACCTGGTGGAGGCCCAGCGCGCCGACCTGGTGGGTGAGTTCCTCGGCCAGACCGCCGTGAAGGCGAACGAGCTGATCGACTCCGCGCTGGACGGCGTGCTGTTCATCGACGAGGCGTACAGCCTCTCCAACTCCGGCTACACCAAGGGCGACGCGTACGGCGACGAGGCGCTCCAGGTGCTGCTCAAGCGCGCCGAGGACAACCGGGACCGGCTGGTGGTGATCCTGGCCGGCTACCCCGAGGGCATGAACCGGCTGCTCGCCACCAACCCCGGCCTCAACTCCCGCTTCACCACCCGGGTCGACTTCCCCAGCTACCGCCCCGGCGAGCTGACCGCGATCGGTGCGGCGCTGGCCGGCCGGGACGGCGACGGCTGGGACGAGGACGCCGCCGAGGAGCTGGCCAGCATCTGCGCCCACGTGGTCCGTGAGGGCTGGATCGACGAGCTGGGCAACGGCCGGTTCATCCGCACCCTGTACGAGAAGTCCTGCGCCTACCGGGACCTGCGGCTGTCGCTGCTGCGCGAGCCGCCGGGCCGGGAGGACCTGGCCACGCTGCGGCTGCCGGACCTGGTCCAGGCGTACGGGGAGCTGATCGACGGCCGGAGCTGATCCCCGGCTCCGGGGACCGGCTCCCCTCCGGACCGGCTGCACCCCGGTGCCCGTGCCTGGCGCCTGGGTGCGGCCCGGGTCCGGCCGTCGAGGACCTCGGTGTCGGCGGTGTCAGCCCTTGAGGAGCGCGGCCTCCCGCTCCCGGTCCAGCCCGACCCTGGCCCGGTCGGCCCGCTGCGGGGCGCTGCCGCCGATCGACCGCAGCCAGGCCCAGGTGTCCTCGACGGTCTCCGCGACCGGGCGGCAGCGCAGCCCGGCGCCGAGCGCGCGCTCGACGAGGCCGGTGTGCAGGAAGTCGTAGAGCTCGCCGGGCGGCAGCCAGACCGGCAGCTCGGTCCACGGCTCGATGCCCGCCGCGAGGATCCGCTCCGGGTCCGTCCAGCGCAGTTCGGCGTCCGAGCCGGTGGCCCGTACGCAGGCCTCCAGCAGTTCGCCCGTGGTGGCGTGGCCGGACGGGCTGACCAGGTTGTACGGGCCGCCGAGCCGGGCCACCACGGCGTCCAGGATCCAGGCCGCGAGGTCGCGCACGTCGATGTACTGGAGCGCCAGGTCACGCGGCCCCGGGGCGAGCACCGGGCCGCCCTCGGCGATCCGGTTGAGCCACCAGGGCAGCCGGCCGATGTTCTCGTGCGGGCCGATGATCAGCCCGGCCCGGGCCAGCAGCGCCCGCCCGCCGTACTCCGCCTCCAGCGCCAGTTCCGCACCGCGCTTGGCCTCGGCGTAGGGCACCTCGCCGGTGAGGTCCGGGGAGGAGGCGACCACGGGTGCGGCCTCGCCGGCCCCGGCCGCCAGCGGGTGGTCGTACACCGACCGGCTGGAGACGTACGCGTAGTGGCCGACCCGGCCGTTGAGGAGCCGGGCGCTGTCACGCACCGCCGCGGGGGCCCAGGACCAGGTGTCCACCACCGCGTCCCACTCCCCCGTACCGAGCGCCGCGAGGCCGTCCTCGGTGGTGCGGTCGCCCTTCAGCACCCGGACACCCTCGGGCGCGGGCTGCGTGCCGCGGTTGAGGGCCGTCACCTCCCATCCCCTGGCCGACGCCTCCTCGGCGACGACCCGTCCGACGAACCTGGTTCCACCCAGCAGGAGAAGTCTCATGCCGACCACCCTGCTGCCAGGGTGGTCGACATGGAACGGCTGAACGCTCTGGGCGGAATCGCCGGGAGCGGACACGCCGTCAGCGAAAGCCGGAACTTTCCGCAGGGGCGTCAGACCGTGGCGCGGTGGTCCGGGTCGTGCACCTCGCCGACCAGCTCCTCCAGCACGTCCTCCAGCATGACCACGCCGAGCGTGCGCCCGTCCTGGTCCAGCACGGCGGCCAGGTGGCAGGCGGCCCGGCGCATCGCGCCGAGGGCGTCGTCCAGCGGGAGGCTTCCGCGCAGAGCCGTGATCGGCCGCCGCAGACGGGCCGGGACGGGCATCGAGGGGTCGTCCACGTCGAGGATGTCCTTGAGGTGGACGTAGCCGAGGTAGCCGTGGCCGGCCGGATCGCCGTCGGTGACCGGGAAGCGCGAGAAGCCGGTGCGCAGCGCGAGCTCCTCGACCTCGGCGGCGGTCGCCCTGGTGTCCACGGTGACCAGCTGCTCGGGCTTGAGCAGCACCTCGGTGACCGGGCGGCGGCCCAGCTCCAGGGCGTCCTCCAGGCGCTCCTGGCGGCTCTCGTCGAGCAGGCCGGCGTCCCGGGAGTCCGCCAGCAGGTACATCAGCTGCTCGGTGGTGAAGACCGACTCCACCTCGTCCTTGGCGTCCACCCGGAACAGCCTCAGCACGCCGTTGGCGAAGGCGTTCAGCAGCCGGATCACCGGGGAGAGCCAGCGGGCCAGCCGGTCCAGCGGCGGGCCGAGCCAGAGCGCGGCCCGCTCCGGGCCGGCCATGGCCATGTTCTTCGGCACCATCTCGCCCATCACCATGTGCAGGAAGACCACGACGGCGAGCGAGATCCCGTACGAGAGCGGGTGCATCAGGGCGGACGGGACGCCGATCGCGTGGAACGGACCCTCCAGCAGGACGGCGATGGTCGGCTCGGCGAGGGCACCGAGGCCCAGCGAGCAGACGGTGATGCCGAGCTGGGCGGCGGCCAGCATTGCGGAGACGTTGGACAGCGCGTGCAGCACGGTGCGGGCACGCCTGTGCCCGGCCTCGGCGAGCGGCTCGATCTGGCTGCGGCGCACCGACACCACGGCGAACTCGGCGCCGACGAAGAAGGCGTTGCCGAGCAGGAGCAGCAGCGCGACGGCCAGTTGCAGGGCGGTCATCGGCTCTCCTCCCCGTCCTCGTCGAACTGCGCGGGCGCGCTGGTGCGCTCCACCCGGACCTCGGTGGTGCGGTGGCGGTCGACACCGGTCACGGTGAAGCGCCAGCCGGGCAGGTGGGCCTGCTCGCCCACCTCGGGGAGCTTGCCGAGCAGGTCGGCGACCAGACCGGCCAGGGTCTCGTACGGGCCGTCGGGGGCGTTCAGGCCGATCCGCTCCAGCTGGTCGATCCGGGCGCGGCCGTCGGCCTCCCAGACCGGCAGGCCGTTGACCGGCGGCAGCGGGAGCAGCTCGGGGTGGTCGTCGGGGTCGTGCTCGTCCTGCACCTCGCCGACGATCTCCTCGACGATGTCCTCGACGGTGACGACGCCGGCGGTGCCGCCGTACTCGTCGACCACGATGGCCATCGGCTGGAGGCGGCGCAGCTGGTCGAGCAGCCGCTCGGCGGGCAGCGTCTCGGGCACCAGCAGCGGTGGCGAGGCCAGCTCGCCGACCCGCACCAGGCCGCGCCGGGCGGCCGGGACGGCCAGGGCGTCCTTGAGCGTGACGGTGCCGGTGACCTCGTCCAGGCTGTCGGTGTAGACCGGGAAGCGGGACAGGCCGGTCGCCCGGGTGAGGTTGATGACGTCGGAGGCGGTGGCGTCGCGCTGAAGCGCGGCCACGTCCACCCGCGGGGTCATCACGGACTCGGCGGTCAGCTCGCCCAGGCCCAGGGTGCGGACGAACAGGGTCGCCGACTCCTCGTCTATCGCGCCGGCCTTGGCCGAGTGGCGGGCCAGCGAGACCAGCTCGTCCGGGGTGCGGGCGTGTCCCAGCTCCTCCTGCGGCTCGATGCCGAAGGCCCGGACGGTCCGGTCGGCGGTCCCGTTCAGGAAGCTGATCAGCGGACGGCAGGCGAAGGAGAACGCCATGTGCGGGGCGGCGACCGCGCGGGCCACCTGGAGCGGGCGGGAGATCGCCCAGTTCTTCGGCACCAGCTCGCCGATCACCATCTGGACGACGGTGGCCAGCGCCATGCCGACGATCACGGCGACACCGCGGGCGGCCGCATCGGGCACGCCGATGGCGGACATGACGGGCGCGAGCAGGGTGGACAGGGCCGGCTCGGCGAGCATGCCGACCACCAGCGAGGTGACGGTGATGCCGAGCTGGGCACCGGAGAGTTCGAAGGAGAGGTGCCGCAGGGCGCCGGCGACGCGGCGGGACTTGGCGTCACCCGCCTCGGCGGAGCGTTCCACCGCCCCGCGCTCGACGGTCACGAAGGCGAACTCGGCGGCCACGAACAGGCCGTTGGCGAGGATCAGGAGAACGGCCGCGAGCAACAGCAGCCAGGCGGTGATCACAGTGCCGCCTGCCTTCCGGGGGTCGGAAGCGAGGCGGCGCAGGTACTACCGGACGGATCGTCCATCGAGGGGGAGTGTCACTCCTCAGGTCGGTCGGGCACGCGATTTCGGGCAACGCGGACTTTGCCCCACTTTTACCAGCGTAGACCATACCCGGATGGGGGCAGGAAGCCCGTTCGGCCCACCGGGGGTCCGGGAACCCCAGGTGGGAGGAGGTCCGGGCTCAGACCTGGGCGTGGTGCTCGACCAGGTCGCGCAGCGCGCGGGCGTCCGCGATCGCCTGCGCCTGGCCGACCCCGGACTGGATGCCGACCGCGGCGAGCGAGGTGCCGTCGGCGAGGTCGAGGGTCGCCCACGGGTCGCCCTGGCGGAAGTTGACCCGGACGATCTCGGCCCAGGCGAGCCGACGGCGGCGGACGAAGTTGACCACCGTCACGCCCTCCGCGTCGGCGCTCACCCTGGGGCGGGCCAGCATCAGGCCGACGGCGGCGAACAGGACGCCGCTGGCCGTCATCATGATCCGGTCGTTGAGCTGCCAGTTCTCCGGGAGCAGCACGGCCATCGCGGAGAACAGCACCACCAGCAGCACGCAGACCGGCAGCAGCACGGCGCGGGTGCGGCGCGGCGCCCAGGTGACGGGGAACTCGACGGGCGGCGTGGACACGGGGGATCTCCGGGGGTGGTTCTGGTGACGGCAGCACGTGGGGCGGGGACGCGGTCGGCGTCCCCGCCCCATTGAACCGTTCTTTACCCGTGGACCGGTGAGCAGGTCACCCGGGCGAGCGGGTCAGAGGCGGCAGGCGTGGATGTTGGTGACCAGGATGGCCCGGGCGCCGATGCTCCACAGGTCGTCCATGATCTGCTGGGCCTCCTTGCGGAGCACCATCGAACGCACCGCGACCCAGCCCTCGGTGTGCAGCGGCGAGACGGTCGGCGACTCCAGGCCCGGGGTGAGCGCGACGGCGGCGCTGACCTTCTCGGCGCGGATGTCGTAGTCCATCAGCACGTAGCGGCGGGCCACCAGCACGCCCTGGAGGCGGCGCAGGAACTGCTCCACCCGCGCGTCCTCGCCCGCGCCCTTGGGCCGGATCACCACGGCGTCGGAGACCAGGATCGGCTCGCCGAACACCTCCAGGCCCGCGTTGCGCAGGCTGGTACCGGTCTCCACCACGTCGGCGATCACGTCGGCGACACCCAGCTGCACCGCGGTCTCGACCGCGCCGTCCAGCTTGGTGACCGTCGCCTTCACGCCGTGGTCGGCCAGGTGCTGCTCGACCAGGCCGGTGTAGGAGGTGGCGATCCGCAGGCCCTCCAGGCCCTTGACGTCCTCGACCGTCACGCCCTCGGGACGGGCGAAGCGGAAGGTCGACCCGGAGAAGCCGAGGGCGAGCACCTCCTCGGCGTTGGAGTGCGAGTCCAGCAGGAGGTCGCGGCCGGTGATGCCGACGTCGAGGCGGCCGGAGCCGACGTAGACGGCGATGTCACGCGGGCGGAGGAAGAAGAACTCCACCTCGTTGTTCGGGTCGACGAGGACGAGCTCCTTGGGGTCCTTCCGCTGGCGGTAGCCGGCCTCATGGAGCATCTCCGCCGCGGGACCCGAGAGAGAACCCTTGTTGGGGACGGCGATGCGCAGCATGGGAGGTTGCTTCCTTACCTGTAGGGAGGATGGGCGTGCTCGGGAGAGCGGGGTGTCTAGAGGTACTTGTAGACGTCGTCGAGCGTCAGCCCGCGGGCGATCATCATCACCTGAAGGTGGTACAGGAGCTGGGAGATCTCCTCCGCCGTCTGCTCGTCCGACTGGAACTCGGCGGCCATCCAGACCTCGGCGGCCTCCTCGACGACCTTCTTGCCGATCGCATGGACGCCCTGCTGGACGAGCTGCGCGGTACGGGAGGACGAGGGGTCGCCGGTGGCGGCCTTCTGCTGGAGCTCGGCGAAGAGCTCCTCGAATGTCTTCGAAGCCATGATGGGGCCACCTTACGGCGTGCGGACGGACAGACGGTAAACGGTCCCGGAGCGTGGACGGTCCGGTGGACTTCCGCGCTCCGGGACCGTACGGGCGTCGTCAGAGCGCGGCGCGCAGCACCACGGCGGTGGCGACGGCGGCGGTGACGGCCTCGTGGCCCTTGTCCTCGGCGGAGCCCGGCAGGCCCGCCCGGTCGATCGCCTGCTCCTCGTTGTCGCAGGTCAGCACACCGAAGCCGACCGGGACGCCGGTGTCGACGCTGACCTGGGTGAGGCCGGCGGTGGCCGCCTGGCAGACGTAGTCGAAGTGCGGGGTGCCGCCGCGGATCACCACGCCGAGGGCCACCACGGCGTCGTAGCCGCGCTCGGCGAGACGCTTGGCGGCGACCGGCAGCTCGAAGGTGCCGGGTACCCGCAGCACGGTCGACTCGGTGACGCCCAGCTCCTTGAGCGCGCGGTGGGCGCCGTCCAGCAGTCCGTTCATCACCTTGTCGTGCCACTGGGCGGCGACGACGGCGACCTTGAGGTCGGCGGCGCCGTCGATGGTCAGCTCAGGGGCTCCGTGGCCGCTCATGCGCTTTTCCTACTTCCCGTTTGTCTCTGATGGGGGTGCTTCAGGTACTTCAGGTGCTTCAGCAGCTTCAGGAGCCGAGGCCGGGCAGGTCGTGGCCCATCCGGTCGCGCTTGGTGCGCAGGTAGCGCAGGTTGTGCTCGCCAGGAGCGATCTCGACCGCTTCGCGCCCCGTGACCTTGAGCCCGTGCTCGGTGAGCGCGGTCAGCTTCTGCGGGTTGTTGGTGAGCAGGGTGAGCGAGCGGACGCCGAGGTCCACCAGCATCTGGGCCGCGATGCTGTAGTCGCGGGCGTCGGCGGGCAGGCCGAGGTCCAGGTTGGCGTCGACGGTGTCCCGCCCCTGCTCCTGGAGCTCGTACGCGCGCAGCTTGTGGGCCAGGCCGATCCCCCGCCCCTCGTGGCCGCGCAGGTACAGCACCACGCCGCGCCCGGCCTCGGCGACCCGCTGCAGCGAGGCCTCCAGCTGCGGGCCGCAGTCGCAGCGCAGCGAGCCGAAGACGTCACCGGTCAGGCACTCGGAGTGGACCCGCACCAGGACGTCCTCGCCGTCCGGCAGCCGGCCCTCCGCGTCCAGGCCGCCGGCCACCAGCGCGAGGTGCTCGACGCCGTCGATGGTGCCCCGGTAGCCGACGGCGGTGAACTCCCCGTGCGCGGTGGGCAGGGCGGTGGCGGCGGCCCGGTCGACGTGCAGCTCGGTGCGGCGGCGGTAGGCGATCAGGTCCTCGATGGAGATGATCGCGAGGCCGTGCTCGCGGGCGAAGGCGACCAGCTCGGGCAGCCGGGCCATGGTGCCGTCGTCGTTGACCACCTCGGCGATCGCGCCGGCCGGCGGCAGCCCGGCGAGCCGGGCCAGGTCGACGGCGGCCTCGGTGTGGCCGGGGCGGACCAGCACGCCGCCCTCGACGGCGCGCAGCGGGAAGACGTGCCCGGGGCGGGTGAGGTCGCCGGGCTCGGTGCCGGGCGAGGACAGCAGCCGTACGGTGCGGGCGCGGTCGGCGGCGGAGATGCCGGTGTCGACCCCCTCCCGGGCGTCCACCGAGACGGTGTACGCGGTGCCCTTGCGGTCCTCGTTGACCTGGGTCATCGGTGGGAGCTTGAGGCGGTCCAGCTCCTCGCCGGTCATCGGGGCGCAGATCACGCCGGAGCTGTAGCGGATGGTGAAGGCCATCAGCTCGGGGGTCGCGGCGGACGCGGCGAAGACGATGTCGCCCTCGTTCTCGCGGTCCTCGTCGTCGACCACGACCACGGCCCGGCCGAGCGCGATGTCGGCGATCGCCCGCTCGACCGGGTCGAGGACGAGCTCGGGTTCGGTGGCGCCGCTGCTGGGCTGGTTCTCGGTCATACCGTGGCTCCCTGCGGGACGGTGGCGGACTTGGCGCGCGGCTCACGGGTGCTCAGCCACCAGGAACGCAGGCCGAGCAGCACCAGGACGAAGTAGACGGAGTACGTGAGGCCGGAGAAGGTGTAGCCGCTGTTGAAGGCGAACGGCACGCCGACCGCGTCGACCGCGATCCAGGCGAACCAGAACTCCACCCAGCCGCGGGCCTGGGCGACCATCGCGGCCAGCGTGCCGACGAAGATGTAGGCGTCCGACCAGGGGCTCCAGGAGAGGCTGGGGAAGGACGTGAAGAGCAGGGCGAGCGCCACCGTGCCGGCCGCGGTGCCCGCCGCCAGCACGATCCGCTCGGGCCAACGAGCGAACCGTACGGCGATCGTGCCGCCGTCGCGGCGGCCCCGCCGCCACTGCGCCCAGCCCCAGGAGGCGGTGGCGATCACGATCAGCTGCTTGCCGATCAGGCCGGGGACGTGGCCGCCGAGGTAGGCGGTGATCAGCACCGCGCCGGACAGCAGCTGGACGGGCCAGCTCCAGACCGAACGGCGCCAGCCGAGCGCGAGCCCGCCGAAGCCGAGGATGTTGCCGAACATGTCGGCCCACTTGACGTGTTCGCCGAGGACGGTGAACGCCTCGCCGCTGAGCCAGCTCACTCGGACTCCCCCGGGGTCGCGTCGATCGACAGGTCGGGCAGGTTCGGCAGGGTGCGGGACTCCAGCAGGCGCTCGACGTACTTCGCGAGCACGTCCACCTCCAGGTTGACGCCCTCCCCGACGGCCTTGGCGCCGAGCGTGGTCAGCGCGAGGGTGGTCGGGATGAGGCTGACGGTGAAGCTGTCCCTGGCGGCCTCCACCACGGTGAGGCTGACGCCGTCGACCGTGATCGAGCCCTTCTCCACCAGGTAGCGGGAGATCGTGTCGGGCAGCGAGAACCGCAGCACCTCCCAGCGCAGGTTGCCCTCCGCGTCGCGCTCCCCGGGCTCACGGCTCAACAGCCGCCCGGTGCCGTCGACATGACCCTGGACCAGGTGACCGCCCAGCCGGGCGCCGAGCGCCATCGCGCGCTCCAGATTGACCCGGGAGCCGGATGCCAGCTCGCCGAGGCTGGAGCGGTGCAGCGTCTCCGCCATCACGTCGGCGCTGAACTCGCCGGTTCCGGCGGCCAGTTCCTCCGGGCTGTCGACAACGGTCAGGCACACGCCGTTGACCGCGATGGAGTCGCCGTGACGGGCACCCGTACAGACCACCGGGCCGCGCAGACGGATGCGCGAGGAGTCGCCGATCTCCTCGATCGACACGACCTCGCCGAGCTCTTCGATGATGCCGGTGAACACCCGGGTTCTCCTCGCGCTTGGGGCGCGGACTCCGGGGCGGCAGGGGAGATGACACGGACGGGCACCGGCACGCGGACCCGCGGCACGACCCGTCGCCGGGGATGCCGAGGCCACCGGGAGATCGCTCGCCCGGCACGGGAGACACCGCTCCCACCACACACCTGACCGAGGTCCGGGAGGCAGTCGCCTGCCACTGGACCACGGGTACTGCTCTTCGTCCGCCCGCGCACGCCTCCCATCCGGACTTTAACCGTCGGTCCAGGAATTTCACCTGGTCAACCGGCCGCTGGCTGCGGACGGGTCGCGGACTGTAACCGCCGGTTCGGATTTTCACCGACCCCGGAGTGCGCTGAACGTCACTGCTTGATGCCGTCATTGTGCCACGGTCCGCGCAAGGCCGGGGAGAGCCTCCGGCTGTGGTCTGTTTCACGGACTTGCGGGGAATGCGCGGCCGTGTGCCACCCGCGCCGCCGCCCGGGGCGGGGGGTGGTGGCCATGGGCTTCAGGGCACGGTGGGGGCGGTCATCGACGTGAAGTGGGTGACCTCCGGGGGGTGGGCGAGGTAGCTCAGCTCGCCCTCCGACCAGACCGGCCGGATCCGCCACATCGGCCCCGCGTACCCGCGCAGGGCCTCCTCGTCGCGCCAGCGGCTCACCACCAGCACCCGGCGCCCGTCCTCGGACACCGAGCGCAGCAGCTCGCCGCCGAAGCAGCCCTCGGTCCGCCCGAGCTGCGGGATCACCTGGGCGGCCAGGTGCGCACAGAACTCCTCGATGCGATCGGCCGTGACCTGCCCGGCCCAGATTCTGACGATCACGACCACCACCTCCGGCTGCGGCTGCCGTCCCGGGTCCCGCCGGCTCCTGGCCCCAGTCGTCCCCGGCCGGTGGTCCCTGGCCCCATTATGAGCGGAAAACCGCTGGTGGGGAGGGGTGTGGCCGGGATTTCACAGAGGGGCTCCGGGGGTGCCGGGACAGGGTCCGCCGAGCGGCCTCGGCTACATTCCCGGTATGACGACCACACCGGAATCTGTCGCTTTGTCAACCACCGCGCCGGACCGGCCGGGCAGCCTGTTCGACGCCCTCCACGCGGGCGCGCTCAGCGATCCCGCCCAGTTGCGCGAGATCTACGAGCAGCCCGGCGACCATGCGCGCCGCAAGCAGGTCGACCGCCTGCACGAGGTCGCCCAGCGCCTGATCGCCTGCTCCTCGCTGGTGTTCGTGGCCAGCTCGGACGCCGCCGGGCGCTGCGACGTCTCTCCGCGCGGCGGACCGGCCGGGCTGGTCTCGGTGCTCGACGAGTACACCCTGGCCATTCCGGACGCCACCGGCAACAAGCGGTTGGACACCCTGCACAACATCCTGGAGACCGGCCGGGTCGGACTGCTCTTCGTCGTCCCGGGCCGGGACGCCACGCTGCGGGTCAACGGGCGGGCCTGCGTCTCCACCGACCCCGAGCTGCTGCGGCAGCTGACCGCCGTCGGCAAACCGCCGCGCAGCGCGATCGTGGTCGCCGTCGAGGAGGTGTACGGGCACTGCCCGAAGGCCTTCCTGCGCTCCTCGGCGTGGAAGCCGGAGAACTGGCTCGCCGAGGACGCGCAGCCGAGCTCGGCGGAGGTCACGCTCTCGCACCTGCGGGACGAGTCGCTGACCGTGGAGATGATCGAGCAGAACGAGCGGGAGGCGCTGCTGTACCGGTACGAGTGAGGTCGGCGGCACGGTGGCGCCGCGCTCCCGCTTCGCGGGGCCCGGCGGGCGGGGGGTCGGCCATGCGCCGGCCGGCCACCCGTGGGGATCGGCCACCCGCCGGGCCCGCGCGTTCAGGCGGCCTTGGAAGCGTCCACCACGGTCGAGCCGTCGGCGGCCCGCTGGACGGCGTCAACGCCCTTGTGCGCGGCCTCCTTGCTGGCGTAGCCCTGGCCGGTGGCGACGATGCCGCCGTTGCCCGCCTTGAGCCGGAACCGGTACTTGCCACCGGAGTCCTGGTAGACCTCGAACTTGCCCGGCATCCGGGCCACCTCCTCGTGGGGCGCGCGGTACGCCCGCTGATCGGCCCCCGGCAGCACCGTGTGCCCGACGCCGGGCGGCCGCACCCGGGCGGCGCCCGGACGGGTGAAGCCGGGTTCACCGGCGTTCGCGGGGGTGCCGGGACGGCCGCCGGTGGTTTGAATGGGCGGATGGACTGCGTCTTCTGTGCGGTGGTGGCGGGCGAGGAGCCGGCGCACCAGGTGCTGGACGACGAGGTGGCGGTGGCCTTCCTGGACCGTCGGCCGCTGTTCCCCGGGCACGTCCTGGTCGTACCGCGCGCCCACCACGTGACGCTGGCCGACCTGCCGGCCGCCGAGGTCGGACCGTTCTTCCTGCGGGTGCAGCGGGTGGCGACGGCCGTCGAGCACGGGCTGGGCGCGGCGGGCAGCTTCGTGGCGGCGAACAACCGGATCAGCCAGTCGGTGCCGCACCTGCACGTCCACGTGGTGCCGCGCAATCCGCAGGACGGGCTGCGCGGGTTCTTCTGGCCGCGGCGGCGGTATCCGGACGAGGCGGGGGCGGCGGAGGTCGCGGCCCGGCTGCGGGCGGCGCTGGCGGACTGAAGGGGGTGCTGGGCACACCGGGGCGTACCTCTGCGGTCGCATCGGCGGGGGTCGATATCGTTTTCCGGGCGGACGATCCGGTCCGTAGGGGGCACCTAGGCTCACCGGCATGAACGAACTCGCCTGCCTCGTGCAGCAGACGGCCGACCGGCTCGCGGGCCGGCACGTCGGTGTGGTGGTCGCCGGACTGGCCGGCGGCGACGTGGAGATCCGCGGTGCCGGGCGGACCGGTCCCGGCGGTGGGGTGCCCGGACCGCACACGCTGTTCGAAATAGGTTCCGTCACCAAGGTGTTCACCTCGCTCGTGCTCGCGCGACTGGCCCTCGACGGTGCGGTCCGGCTGGACGATCCGCTCGCCGAGGTGCTCACCGGGGCGGCCGGCGGGCGCGCCGTCGTACCGGCCAAGGGCCCGCAGCCGATCACCCTGCGGCACCTCGCCACCCACACCTCGGGGCTCCCCCGGCTGCCCCGGGGCATGGTGGTGCAGTCGCTGATGTCACCCAACAGGCCCGATCCGTACGCCGATTGCACTGCCGAGCGGGTGCTCGACGGGCTCGCCCGGACCCGGCTGCGGGCCGTGCCCGGGCGCGGCTTCCGCTACTCCAACCTCGGCGCGGGGCTGCTCGGCCTGGCCCTCGCGCAGCGGTCCGGCATCGGGTACGAGGAGCTGGTGGCGCGCGAGGTCTGCGCGCCGCTCGGCCTGGTGGACACCTGCGTGCGATCGGACCCGGAGCAGTCCGCGCGGCTGGCACACGGGCACACGCCGGGCGGCCGGCCGGTGCCGTACTGGAACCTCGCGGCCGTGCCCGGCATGGGCGGGCTCCGGTCGACCGCCGCCGACCTGGTGGTGTTCCTGCGGGCCCAACTGGCCACCGGACGCGAGCCGGACGCGCCGCTGTCGCCCGCGATCGCCCTCACCCGGGAGACCCGCCACCGGGTCAACCCGTTCGCCTGGACGCACCTGGGCTGGCTCGGCCACCGGCTGCACACCCAGCAGGGCGGACACCTCCAGATCTGGCACAACGGGGGGACGGGCGGGTTCAGTTCGTTCACGGCCTTCGACCCGGAGAAGCAGGTCGGCGTGGTGGTGCTGGCCAATACCCGCCGGTCGGCCGATCCGGCGGGCACGGCGCTGCTGCGCAGGCTGCAGAACGGGTTCGCGGCGTCGGGGTGAGGGGCCGCCGTTCCCCTGCGGCCGGTGGTTTCGGCCCGAATGCGGCGAATATGCCGATCGGCACTGTTGGCGGGCGCGGCAAGGAGTCGATCCTGGGCATCCGACGATGGCGGCTCCCCCGGGGGCCGCGGAGCGGAAGGAGCTCGGCATGACGGTTGTGCTGCTGCCCGGGCGGGCGTTGCCGCCCGGCCCGGGAGGCGTCCGCCCCGTTCGTACTCACCCCCGTGGCGGGCGGTCCCGGCCGGGGCGCGATGATGAAGGGGTCGTTTCGGGCCAAAAAGTGCCGATTGGCACTGTCGCCAAGGGCGACGGGCGGTCGATGCTGGGGGTCCGGCAGTCGCGGTTCCGCAGGGGAAGTCCGCCGAGTGAAAGGGGGCCGACGTGGCGGTGACATGGTCGCCGACGCGGGCGCGGTCGGCGGGTTCGACCGGGGCGGTCGACCCGGCCGGTGCGGCCGGTGGGCTCGGCCCGGTGGTGCGGGTGCACCGGCGCTTCCGGCCGCTGTCCTGGCCGGCGCGGGTCTGGTTGCACTCCTGCGGGGTGTCCGTCTCCGTGGCGGTCTGTCTGGCGCTCGGTGAGTGGTGGCCCGCGCCCGTGCTGGCCGCCGCGGCGGTGGTGGCGGTGAGCGGGTACGAGCGGCTGCGGCCGGCACCCGGGCTGCGGTCCGTGCGGGTCCACGAAGGCGGGCTGGTGCTGGTCGCGGCGGACGGCGGCGAGGAGCCGCTGCCCTGGCGTGCGATCGAGGCCACCGAGTACTCCCCCGGGGGGCCGCGCGGGGTGCACGAGCACGGGCGAATATGGCCGGCGGGCGCGGGCGAGCCGCTGGTGCTGGCACACCTGCGCGGGCTGGACAGGCTGTTCCGGGAGCTGGAGGAGCGCCTCTCCCCCGGGCTCCGGGCCGCACTGCACGAGACGCTGCGCACCGAGGGGAGCGTCCGCTTCGTACGGGGGCGGCTGACGGTGACGGTCGGCGGGCTGGCGCACCGGCCGACGCACCCGCTCGCCGCGACGGAGGCCTACCGGTGGACGGAGCTGCGCTCGGCCCGGGCGTCCGGCCTCGGCGAGTTGGAGATCCGGACGCACTCGGCCGGTCTCCCGCTCACCTTCCCGGTGCCCAACGCCCGTGCGGCCGCGGGCTTCCTGGAGGACCTCCGGACGGCTTCCGTCGGGTGACCGCCCTCGGCGGCCGCCCGCCCGAGCCGGCCCGAACCCCTCAAAAAAAAGCCGACCCCTAGGGGGTATCACGCACCCTTCCCGGAAGGGATCAGTACGCCGCTGAGTGGACGTCAGCTCCCTTTCCCCCGACCTACTGTCGCCGCTATGAGCCGACTCCGCACGACCGCCGCCGCGGCAGCCCTGCTGCTCGCTCTGCCGCTGTCCGTCGCCGCTGCCGCGCCCGCCCTGGCCGCGCCGCCCATCGCCACTGACTCCGCCACCACCGCTCCGGCCGACTCGACCACCCCGGCCGCCGCCCAGGTCGAACTCCCGCGTCCGACCGGGCCGTACGCGGTCGGGCAGGAGGTCCTGCACCTGGTGGACCAGAACCGTCCGGACCCGTGGGTGCCCTCCGCCGGCCCGCGCCGGCTGATGGTCTCGATGTACTACCCCGCGCACGCCGGGACGGGCACCCCCGCCCCGTACATGACGCCCGCCGCCGCCCGGGCCATGCTGGACTGGAAAATGCCGCACAACACCATCCCGACCGAGGCGGTGTCCGGCACCCGGACCTGGGCGGAGTCCGGGGCGCGACCGCAGGGCGGCCACTACCCGCTGGTGGTCCTGTCGCCCGGCTTCACCATGCCGCGCGCCACGCTCAGCAGCCTCGCCGAGGACCTGACCAGCCACGGCTACGTCGTCGCGGTGATCGACCACACCTACGAGAACACCGGGACCACCTTCCCCGACGGGCAGACGCTCCCCTGTGAGGCGTGCGGGAAGGTCATCGGCGACGACGGCGCGGCGCGCCTGGAGGCGGGCCGGGCGAAGGACGTCTCCTTCGTCATCGACCAGCTGACCGACCGCCCGCACCCGGCCTGGCGCTACGCCCGGCTGATCGACCGCGACCGGATCGGCATGGCCGGGCACTCCGCCGGCGGCGCCTCCACCGTCCCGGCCCTGCTCACCGACGACCGGATCCGGGCCGGGGTGAACATGGACGGCACCATGCACTACCTGGTGCCCGAGTCCGGCCTCAACGGCAAGCCGTTCATGATGATCGGCCACCCGTTGCCCGGCGGAGGCGAGGACGCGACCTGGCTCACGAGCTGGGCCCGGCTGGACGGCTGGAAGCGTTTCCTGACCGTCGACGGCAGCGACCACAGCAGCTTCACCGACTACCCGGTCTTCTACGACGGGCTCGGCATCCCCAAGGGCCCGTACACCACCATCGGGGGCCAGCGGGCCGTCGCCCTCACCCGGCAGTACGTCGGGGCGTTCTTCGACCTCCAGTTGAAGGGCATCCCGCAGCCGCTGCTCGACGGGCCGAGCGCCGCCAACCCGGAGGTGCGGTTCACCCCCTGACGGCCGGCCCCGAACGACAGCGGTCCCCGGGGCGGGGCCGTCGGCAGAGCGCCGACGGCCCCGTCGGCGTGCGGGCCGACGGCCAACCGGGCAGCGCCGTCGAAGCCCGGCCCCCAGCGAGACGCCGAAGGTCGAACCAGCCGACTTTCCGCGCACGGCCGGGTGAGGAGCCTCGGAGCAGCGCTGCCGAGGACAACCGGCGGTCCGGGAGCGGAGGAGGGAACCCGCCGACGCTTCGCACGGCACCTGTCCGCAGCCGCGCCACCGCCGCCCGCCCGGAGAGGCGGCAGGGTGCGACGTGGGACGTCGGCTCGGGCGGCTGGTGGTGGGTGGGCGGGTGGGGGTTGCGGGACAGCTGCACCGGCTGGGGCCGCGTGCGAAGATGGCAGGGCTGGTGGGAACGATCTCCGGACGGTTTCTGGGACGGTTCTCTGGCCATGGTGAACGACTACGCGCAGCGCGCGGGGCAGCCGCGGCAGGACGCCTTGCTGATGGTGCCGATCGCCACGGCGCTGATCGACGCCGACGGGCGGATCCTGCACTGGAGCAGTGACGCGGAGGCGTTGCTCGGGCACCGTGCGCAGGAGGCGGTGGGGGCGCGGGCGGCGACGCTGCTGACCTCCGACGAGCACCGGCCGGAGGTGCTCCAGCTGTTCCGGCAGATCCTGGCGGGCCGGCCCTGGTCCGGGGTGTTCCCGGTGCGCCACCGGGACGGGCACCTGGTGAATCTGGAGTTCCGCACCCATCCGATCCGCGGCCCCGGCGGCGCCCCGATGGTGCTGGCGGTCGCCTCCGAGGTGACCACGCTGCGCGGGCTCCAGGCGGACCTGGCGGTCCTCGACGGGTTCTTCACCCAGTCCCCGGTCGGTCTGGCGGTCTTCGACACCGACCTGCGCTTCGTCCGGCTGAACGAGGCGCTGGCCCGGACGAACGGGCTGACCGCCGAGCAGCACCTGGGCCACCGGCTCACCGAGGTGCTGCCGGGGATCAACGGCGCCGAGTCCGAGGAGGTGATGCGCCAGGTGTTGGCGAGCGGCGAGCCGGTGGTGGACACCCGCTCGCACGGCCGCACTCCCGGGGACCCGCACGAGGACCGGGCCTGGTCGGCGTCGTACTTCCGGCTGGAGGACCGCAGCGGCCGGGTGCTCGGGGTGAGCGCCACGGTCGTCGACATCACCGAGCGGTCCCGCGCCGACGCGCGGGCGGCCCGCGCCCAGGAGCGGCTGTCCCTGCTGGTCGACGCGACCGCCTCGATCGGCACCACGCTGGACCTGCGGCAGACCGCCCGGGAGCTGACCGACGCGATGGTGCCCAGGGTCGCCGACATCAGCGCGGTGTTCGGGCTGGAGGTGCTGGTGGCCGGCCGGAGCGTCGAGCCGCCCGCGCCGGACGCCCCGCTGCTGGTGCGCCGCCTCGCGATCGCCAGCGCCGACCCGCTCTACCCGGCCGAGTCAGTGCCGGTGGACGCCGTGTACGAGCTGCCGCCGGACTCCCCGTACGCCCGGGCGCTGACCGGCGGGCGGACGGTGGTGGTGCCGCCCTGGGAGCTGCCGATGCCGGGCGAGAGCCTCGACGAGGGGCACCGCCAGGCCTACCTCGGCGACCGGCCGCGCTCGGTGCGGATCACCCCACTGGTGGCGCGCGGCACGACGCTCGGCATGGTGGTGTACTCGCGGCGCGGCGCGCGGGAGTCCTTCGCGGCGGCCGACATCACGCTCGGCGACGAGTTGTCCTCGCGCGCCGCCGTCGCGATCGACAACGCCCGGCTGTACCTGCGCCAGCACCAGACCGTGCTGGCCCGGCAGCACGCGCTGCGTGAGGCGAAGGCCGCCCAGGAGCGCCTGGCGCTGGTCAACGTGGCCTCCGCCCGGATCGGCACCACACTCGATCTCGCCCAGACCGCCCAGGAGTTGGCCGAGGTGGCGACGCCCCGGCTGGCCGACACGGTGGTGGTGGAGGTGCTGGAGGAGTTGGTCCGCGGCGAGCGCGAGGCGACCGCCCCGGCGGACGGCTCGGCGTTGCTGCGGCGGATGGCCTTCCACTCGGTGCCCGGCTCGACGATGTCGCCGATCGCCCGCACCGGCAACCTGCACCGCTTCCTGCCCGGTTCGCCGTACGCGTGGTGCCTGGCGCACCGCAAGCCCGTGCTGGTGCCGCGGATGGACGAGGAGGGAATGGCCTGGTTCGCCGACGACCCGGTGCGCAGGGCCGCCGCGCGGGAGCAGAACGTGCTGTCGTTCATGGTGGTCCCGCTGATCGCGCGCGGCACCCCGGTCGGCGTGGCGGGCTTCTACCGCACCCTGGTCGAGCGCCCGTACGAGGACGACGACGTGGCGCTGGCCGGGGAGTTGGCGGTGCGGGCGGCCGTCTCGATCGACAACGCGCTGCTGTTCACCCGCGAACGCGACGCGGCCGCCGCCCGGCAGCGGGCGCTGGACGAGGCCTGTGCCGCCCAGCAGCGGCTGTCGCTGCTGAACGAGGCCAGCAACCGGATCGGCACCACGCTCGATCTGCACCGCACCGCCCGGGAGTTGGTGGAGGTGGTGATCCCGCGTTTCGCCGACTTCGTCACCGTGGACCTGCGCGAGGCGGTGCTCAGCGGCGAGGAGCCCGGGCCGGTCCCGGCGAAGGGCCCGGTGCTGATGCGGGCGGTGGCGGTCGGCGACACCGATTCGGACGGCGGCATGCACGAGGCGGCCGACCAGGTGGGCGAGACCTCGCAGTCGGCCGAGCTGTACGCGCAGAGCCTGCACACCCGGCACTCGATGCTGGTCGCCGAGGTGACCGAGGAGGAGCTGAGCCGGATCGTCGCCTCCCCCGACCGGGTGCAGCCGAGCCTGGACGCCGGGGTGCACTCGTACCTGATGGTGCCGCTGGTGGCGCGCGGGCAGGTGCTGGGCGGCGCGGAGTTCGTCCGCACCCGCAACCCGGCGCCGTTCGGGCCGGCGGACCGGTCACTGGCCGAGGAGCTGGCCGCCCGCACCGCGCTGGCGATCGACAACGGCCGGCTCTACCGCCGCGAGCGGGACACCGCGCTCACCCTCCAGCGCAGTCTGCTGCCGCAGGAGGTGCACCGCACGCTCGGGCTGGACCTGGCCTACCGCTATCTGCCCAGCAGCGTGGTCAGCGAGGTCGGCGGCGACTGGTTCGACGTGGTGCCGCTGTCCTCCGGGCGGGTCGCGCTGATCGTCGGCGACGTGATGGGCCATGGCATCAGGGCTGCCGCGACCATGGGGCAACTCCGCACAGTGGCAAGGACACTGATCACCCTGGACCTGGACCCGGCACGGGTGCTCTACCGGCTGGACGAGGCGACCGCAACGGTCGGCGAGGGCCAGTTCGCCACCTGTGTCTGCGTGGTGTACGACCCGGTGGACCGCCGCTGCACCGCGGCCGGCGCCGGGCACCTGCCGCCCGTGGTCGCCGACACCGAGGGGCGGGCGCACCTGGTCGAGCTGCCGTCCGGCACGCCGCTGGGAGTCGGCGGATTCGCCTTCGAGAGCACCGAGTTCACCCTCCCCGAGGAGGGCATCCTGACGCTCTACACGGACGGACTGGTCGAGCGCCGGGGCCAGGACCTCGACGAGGGGCTGCGGTTGCTGTGCCGGACCGTCGCCGACCGGCGCGGCTCGCTGGAGCAGACCTGCGACGCCGTCCTGAGCCGGCTCACCGAGCGCACCAGCGAGGACGACATCGCCGTCATCATGGCCCAGGCCCACCCCCGGGGCACGGACCGGATCGCCACCCTGCCGCTCACCGGCGACCACGCGATGGTCGCCCACTCGCGCCGCTTCACCCGCGAGACGCTGGCCGCCTGGGGGCTCGACGCGCTCGCCGACTGGGCCGAGCTGCTCACCAGCGAGCTGATCACCAACGCCCTGGTGCACGCCGGATCGCCCACCCAGCTGCGGCTGTACTGCAACCGGGTGCTCACCGTCGAGGTCGCCGACCAGGAGTACGAGGTACCGCGGATCCGCCACGCCCACAGCGAGGACGAGGGCGGGCGCGGCATCCACCTGGTCAACGAGCTCGCGCACCGCTGGGGCAGCCGCCGGACCAAGGACGGCAAGGTGGTCTGGTTCGAGCTGGAACTGCCCCCGGGGACCGCACCGGCTGCATGAACAACGGACGGTTGTCGGACTGCCGCCGCGGCTGTTGGCCCGGCGGCCCACCCCGGCGGTTACCTGGTGCCACGGCGGGACGGCCCCGCCCGAACGGACCGAAGGAGCCACCGTGCAGCACCCCGACGCCCGCACCGTCGTCACCGACTACGTCACCCTCCTCGCGGCGGGCGAGCGCGAGGCCGCGATCGCCCTGTTCGCCGAGGACGCCACCTGGAGCTACCCGGGCGACCTCGCGCTCTCCCGCACCTGGCGGGGCAAGCAGGAGATCTTCGGCGACTTCCTCGGCCGGATCGGCGCCCTCTTCGCCGCCGACGGCCTGCCCGTCATCACCCTCACCCATGTCCTCGCCGACGGCCCGCAGGCGGTGGCCGAGTGGACCACCGTCGGCACGGCCGCCAACGGCGCCGCGTACGAGAACCACTGCCTGGGGGTGTTCACGGTGACGGACGGCCTGATCACCGCCGTCCGCGAGTACCTGGACACCGACCACGTCGCACGGACCCTGCTGGCCTGAGCCTCGCTCCGCCGGCCGGTGGCACGGGCGCCCGTCCGCAGCCCGACGAGGTCCGGGCCCACCCCGCCACCGGTTGATCCTTCGCGCCCGGTCCGGCGGCAGCAGGTCGACGTCGCCGAACTCGTGCCACAGGTAGCGGTGTCGCACCGCCTCGCGGTAGCAGACCGTCAGCAGTGCCTCCGTCCAGCCCCGGGCCTCCTGGACGGCGCCGTCCGCAGCGGCGGCCGACTCCCGGGCACGGACCACGGTGGTGCCGACGGCGATCCCCCGGCCGCCCTCGGCCCGGACGTGTCCCACCAGGCGGGCGGTGGCGGCCGGGACCTGGAAGCGTTCGGCGTACGGGCCTCGTGGACCTCCGGCGAGGCCACCCCGGTGTGCAGGGTGACCGGCGCGAGGAGCACGCCCCGACCGGCCGGGCCACCACCTCGGGGCTGAACGGGCGTGCGGCGCTGGGCATTTCGCTGCTTCCGGGGACGGCCCCGAAGACCGTCCGGCAGGCCTCGATCGGCCAGTCGCGGTCCGTGCAGCCGTACCGGATCGCCCGGCCGTTCAGCTCCAGGTAGCAGGCGGGGCGGCGGGCGTCGCGGCGGGCGAGACGGCCGGCGTCGCGGCCAGGTCCTCGGCGCGGTAGCGGCCGGAGGGGACGCGGTCGCGCAGCAGGCCGAGCAGCCGGGGCGCGATCTCCTCGGGCCGCGGCTCGCCGGAGATGTCCTCGTCGGGGCCGGCCTCCTGCAGCATCCGGGTGCGCATGCTGCCCGGGTCGACCGCCCAGACGCTCAACTCCGGCTCTTCCCGGGCGAGTACGGCGGTGGCGTAGTCGAGCGCCGCCTTGCTGGCGCCGTAGCCACCCCAGCCGAGGTAGGGCACCACGGCGGCTTCCGAGCTGATGTTCAGGACGGCGCCGGCGTGGGCGCGCAGCTGCGGGAGGACGAGCTGGGTGAGCGCGATCGGGGCGAGGGCGTTGACCTCGAAGGTCTCCAGCAGGGCGGGCAGCGGGATGTCGGCGATCCGGGGCAGCGGTTCGGCCGTGACGTCGTCGGTACCGTTGAGGGTGCCGGCGTTGTTCACGAGGAGACTCGCGCCGCCGAGCCCGGCGGCTGCCTCGACGAGGTGGGCGCGGTGGTCGTCGTCGGTGATCGTGCCGGGCAGTGCGACGACCTTGGTGACGGTGGCCAGCCGCGCCTCGGCGGCGGCGAGTTCGGCGGCGCCGCGGGCGGTGATCACCAGCTGCCAGCCCTCGGCGGCCAGGGCGTGCGCGAGGGCCAGACCGAGGCCGCGGGAGGAGCCGGTGACGACGGCGACGGGGGCGGTGGGCTGTGCTGCGTTCATACCCCCACGATCGCGCCGCGGAGTCGGGCGGCGGATCGGCCACCGGGCGGGGGACCCCGTCGTTCGTTGGGCCTAGGGCCAATACCAGTGACTTAAGGTTCTGAGCCTTGTAGAGCCTTGGTCGGTGGGTTGGTGGGAGCGGTGCGGTAGTGCGGGGCGATGCTGACGGCTTC